>CAYQMW010000088.1:0-9098 GCA_964418715.1 uncultured Methanobrevibacter sp.
AAAGCGTCCTGCCTGCTTCGGACTTCTTTATTGAAAGTCGCGCACCATGGCTCCAAAAAAGCCACATCGGTGGAGTTTCTCGAATCGATTCACACAGACTTTGCAGTGATCTCCGCTGGAGTCAACAACATGTATGGACATCCCAATTCGGAACTGCTGCAGAGGCTGAAAGATGCTGGGATCTCCTTTGACAGGACAGATCAGTCAGGGATGATTACTGTCGGTTTAAAAAAAGGTGGTCTTTATATCAGAGACTTCTTACGGAAAAAAGAATAACAAGAGACGGGGGGTGAAGGGGATTCCTTAGACGGATGAGTCTGCAAGTTCATTCCTGCCTGTGCTTTTGCCAGGTGTAACGTGATTTAAAGCTGTAAAAGTGTATCTTTATATATATCTGGTCACGCGCTCAGTTTGGGGGGGGTAGAAATAATGATAATAAAGATCAAGTTCAAGATTTAGATAAATTATTTAATGAAATAAAGTAGGTGTTTTATTTGGAAGCAATCAGTATGTTATGGCAACTTGGAATCTTGTCTGCTGTTCTAATTTTTGGAATAAAATTAGGACTTGCAACAGGTCTTGCCAATATGAGTAAAAAATATTTAGCACTGGTTTCAATTGGATATGGTGGAGGAGTTTTAATATTAACTGAAATTTCTTCATTTTTTACAAAACAAATTACAGATTTGATTTATACATATAACTTTGAATTCTTCCTGATTATGGCAGTAATCATGATTTTAGCAGGAATATTTACTATAAGGGAATATAAGGTATTTGAGAAAAATACTACAACTGCTACTTGTATGGCTGTTGTTGCACCATGTCCTTGTTGTTTTGGTTCTATTATAGTAAGTATTATGCTTGTTGCACCTACTGTTGGTTTAGGACTTATGAATTTAAGTGTGATTGTAGCTGTAGCTTTAGTTTTAACAATTATTATAACTTACTTTGCATCTAATTACTTGGTAAAATTCATTAAAAAACCTTACCCTATTGTTTTAGGTAATTTCATGTTCTTTTTAGGAATTTATTTCTTATTGAGTGCATTATTTTTACCAAATATTACTGCAATGATTCAAAACCCTATGGATGCAATAACAATATCTTCTCCATATTCCTTAATTGGGGCATTAGTTCTTGTCCTTGTTATAATGTTTATTGGAGTATTAATATCTAAAAAAACTAGTAATTTTAATTAGGTGATTTAATGGTATCAACAATTCCTGGAAGTGAAATTTTAACCTCAACTTTAAATATGATTTCACAAAGTTTGCAAATTCCCGTAATCATATTTTTAGTGGTATTTGCGGTTTTTGCAGTACTAGCTATTGGTTGATTAATCTCAGCTTATACTTCAAGATAAATAATTACTCCTGAGTTAATAGAACAATTAATTTATGAAATATCTAATGCAAATTCTCTAGATGAGATAAAAAACATTATTAAAAATGCAAAAATATACGAGTCTCAAAAAGTTGTTTTAATTAAAATTTTAAGATCAAGTTCCCTTCCAAAAGATTCAAGACTTGCTCTTGCAAAAAAATTAGTTGAATTTGAAGAAAATAAATTCACAAAATCTATTGAGAGAACTGATGTTGTTACACGTATAGGTCCAACATTAGGGCTTATGGGTACTTTAATTCCAATGGGTCCAGGTCTAGCAGCTCTTGGGGCTGGTGATGTAAATACATTGGCTAATGCTATTATTGTTGCTTTTGATACTACTGTTGTGGGAATTGGTGCTGGTGCTGTAGCTTATTTTGTATCTAAAGTTAGACGTAGATGGTATGAAGAATATTTGTCCAATTTAGATGCCCTTGCAGACACACTGCTAGATAAACTAAATCAATATGAGGCTTAAATATGGTTCGTGATATGTCTAGGAAACGTTTTTCAGAAGGTGAAGAAGATCCGATGGCAGGAACTTCTAACCTTGTTGATGCAATGCTTGTTATTGCTGTAGGATTATTGATTTTTGTTGTTATTAGTTGGAATATGCAGAGTGTGGTCTTCCAGGAAAGTCAAAATCAGCAAAAGGTCATTGAGGAATCATCTCCAGATGTAACTGAAGTTAGTGAAGGACAATCTTTAAATGAATCACCGGACACTTCAAATAGTTCAGGTTCTGGTTATATGGAGATGGGTAAAGTTTATCAGGACCCTCAAACGGGTAAGCTGATTATGGTTGAAGAGTGAAGTAATACTTTTTATTTTTACATTTTGATTATAAGTATTACTTTTTTAATATTTTTTGATAATTTCAATTATTTTTAAGGAAAATTTTATTATTTGGACTTTTATTTTTTTAGCTTAATTCTTTTTTCTAAAGATTTATTTTTTTAAAAACTTCTTTTATTTTTATTTTTTTAATATACAATTCTTTTATGTTAACTATTGGATAATAGATACATATATCAAATTCTAATTTTTATAGCATCTCTATTAAGCTTTGTTTTATTGTATACTTGAAAAGTAATAAAAACTTTTATATGATTATTACTTTATACTCATATATTAGTATTGTATTAGTAATAAAATTATTATTATCTTTATTACTACGTAATACTTATTTTTAAAGAGAAATCGAATAAGTGAGATTATGAATAAGAAAAGATTAATATTTTCAATATTTTTGGTTTTCATAGTTGTCATTAGTATCGGTGCTATATCTGCACAGGATGTAGATGATACTTTATCTGCAGGTCAAGATGTAGATAATGCAATCACTACAAGTGAGGATGTAGATGATGCTATTTCTACAACTGAAGATGACACAGTTGTCGGAGATTCTGAACAAACTACTGGCAGTGTTTCTGGTGATGTAGATGTGGCAGTTAAAAATCCGTGGAATACCACTGGAGAACTTGATTATGCTATTCCTACTGAGGCTAGAACAATTCAACGTGCTGATATTTATGTAGATGTTTATAGTGGTAATGCATTAAATACTCATGGTGCTGTTGCTAATATAACAATTACTGCAGGAAATGGAGTATACAATTTCCTTGATACATGTTGGAGTCCGGAAGGTTCAAAAGATGGTACAGTTTATATTGTAAATGAAAACATTACTAAATGTTATTCTGATTTTAAAATTCATCATGATTTAACAGGTATACTTCAAGGTTTAGAAGGAACCAATGTTAATATTAATGTAAATACTTTCCAATATGGAGATAAAACATTTGATGGCAGAATCAAATTAATAGCATTACTTTTAGCTTATGATGATGGAGATACAGATGTAATCAATTATGTTATTGATGACAATCCAGTTTGGTGTGATGTTGCTAAAGATATTACTTTCAATACAGCTGGATGGGATAATGTATTAGAAGCAACACTTCTAAACATTGCTCTTTCATCCTCTGATGGAACTTATAGGGTTAATGGAAAATCCTTAACTGACCCAATTACACATCAATCTGGTAATTACTATCAATTAAATTACTGGGACATAACTGATGATTTCAAAAATGCTCAAAATACTGTATTAAATATAGTTCCTGGTAAAGGTTGGTCTGGACCTTCTTATCAAAGTGCTCTTTCAGTTATAAAATCAGTATCTGGAGACTTTGTTACTTCACTTTCATTATCTACTGAACGTCCACAAACTACAGGGGATATTGTTTATGCAGGTACTTATAATTTAATCAGTGTTACAGTTGACACCACTAAAAATGGTAAATATACTGTTAAATTATTTGATGGTGAAACTGAAATAGATTCCGTTGAAGTATTCTTAACATCTGGTTCTAAACTTGTAATATTAAATGATACTACTATCAGGGATATTACTGCAAGGACTGTTTCTACTGGAACAACTGGTACTTATGATCAAGTTACTTATACTGCAAAATTGTTCTTAAATGATGAATTGATAAATACAACTACTACTACTGCTAATATTTTATATAACGGTTATTTATCAAAAGAATATGCATATAACAGTACTTATTTAGAGAATTTCTTAAATATGACTATTACTGGTGATATTGTTGTTGATATAAGTACACAACCTTATGCTACTGGTTGGAATAATAGAACTGATTCCTGGACTGTAAATTTAGTAGAAAATTCACAAATCGTTAAAGCATTTGTCTATGTTCCATATACCTGGTTAAGTAGTGACGATGAAAGTCCTTATGTTGTTACATTTAATGGTGGAGTACCTTCCCTTGTTGCACATGAAAGAGATCAAGCAAACATTTATGGTACTCAAGGTTATGGTATTTATGTTTATGATGTAACTGATTTAATTAAAGCTGGCGAAAATGTCTTTGATTTTAATAAAACCAAATCAGTTGGTACTTATCAAAGTATTTTAATTTACTTGTATAACACTACTGGTAGTGACGTTATTAAAAATGTTCAAATTTATAATGGTGCTGATCTTGTAGGTATGACTGGTAATGGAGCTAACAGAACTATTTCTGTAAATTCAGTCTTTAATGTAGATACTTCTTCTGTAAGTAATGCTGTTTTATACCTTTTCGGTTCTGGTAGTACAGATAATAGGACCTCTATTATTATAAACGGTGAAAGATATGATGAGGCATGGAATACTGTTCCTGGAGATTATAATCAAGCAAATCTTTTCACAAAAGAGTTAAACAATCCTCTTGCATCTAATGAGGTTTCTATCATTTTGAACCCTGTTTCAAGCTCTGTTGGATTTACTGCATTACATCAAATTTTAGTAACTACTCAAAAAACTGCAAGTAAAATCACTGCTTCTGCTGTAACTAAAGTTTACAATGTAAATAAAAACTTAGCTATAACTTTAAAAGATGCTAATAATAAAGCAATTAGCAAAGCTTCTGTTACTATTGTTTTAAATGGTAAAACTTATTCTAAAACTACTGATGCTAGTGGTAAAATCAGTTTATCCATTCCTAATTTAGCTCCAAAAACTTACACTGCAACTATTAAATATGCAGGTAATGGTGCCTACAAAGCAGCTAGTGCAAGTGCTAAAGTTACAGTTAAAAAAGCTACTGGAAAAATAATTGCAAGTGCAAAAACCTTTAGATTAAAAGTTAAAACCAAACAATATGTTATAACTTTAAAAAATAACAAAAACCAAGTTGTTAAATCAACAAAAGTTACTTTAAAAGTTAATGGTAAAACTTTCGCTGCTAAAACCAATGCTAAAGGTAAAGCTACCTTTAAAATTAATAATTTAAAGAAAGCTAAAAAATATACTGCAACTATTACTTTCCCAGCAAATACTTACTACAATCAAGTAACTAAAAAAGTAAAAATTACAGTTAAAAAATAGAGATTAACTTCTCGATTTATTTTTTTTCTTTTTTTAAATGAGCTAATTTTATTCTTATTTTAATAATTAATTTTATTTCATTCAATATTGATCTTATTTTAATGAGCATTATCTAATTTTTAATTTATTTCAAATTTAAATTACTTCTTAAATATTATAAATAAAAATATCACAAATTTTATAATAATTTTTAGTTTAACTAAAACTTTTTATATTTTATAAACAAAAGTATAATTAATATTATCAATGGAGTTTACATATGGCAAATAAAGACATTAGTGAAAATATTGAAGAGTACTTAGAAACATTATATAGAGAAAATTGTGTAAGTGATTATGTTTCTACAACTACTTTATCAAAACATTTAGGTGTTGCACCTGGTAGTGTAACACAGATGCTTAAAAAATTAGAATCATTAGAATATATTGCTTATATTCCATATAAAGGAGCTCATTTAACTGGTCCTGGAATTAAAATTGCTCAAAAAATTATTAGAAAACATAGAATTTTAGAACTATTTTTACAGGATGTTTTAAATATTAAACCTGAAAATGTTCACCTTCAAGCTTGCCAGATGGAACATTCTTTGTCTGATGAGGCTGAAAGAGCATTGTGTCATATGTTATTTCAACCGGATACCTGTCCAAGTGGTAGTATAATACCTGCATGTGATTTTAAATTTAACAGTTGTAATGATTGTATTCACAGTAGCTTTGATATTGACAGTGCTCCGAGAAGAGATAATACTTTACTTGCAGTTACTCAACTTAAAGATGGAAAAGAGGGTACTGTTGCATTTATAAGAGGATTAGATGATAAAAGTAAAGTAGTACATGATGAAGGTATTAATATTGGTGATAAGATTAGTATTATTGAGGTAAATAAATCTCAAGACTATTTAATAATTACAATTAATGGTAAAGAAACTCCATTAAAAAGATCAATTGCAAATAAAGTCTTTTTAGACACACGATGATTATTTATTTTCATTTTAAAATTTATTATTTGCCTATTTTATCACTATTTTTTAATTTTAATTAATTATTATATTCATTTTATAATTTCATTGATTTTTAATTTTTTATAAGTTTTAAACTTTTTTTCAATTTATTTATTTCAATTATTTTTATGTTTTATATATGTTAATAAACAAAATATGTATAAAGTTTATTTTTATTAAATAATTTTAATACTTTAATTTTCAAATCATTAATTAATTTTTATTATTTCATTTTTATAGGTGTTTAAATGCGTGGAGATTTATTTGATGAAATTGTAACTGTTCCAGTTACTGAAAACTCAAGAAGGCCAATCGCTTTACATGAAAAAAGTCATTTTGGACAATTAAAAGAAGACAGATTAGAGTTATCTTTAATTGAGGCAGCATATTTAATGGAAAATAATCGTTTGGATATTTATGAAGATGATGAGAAGTGTGAAAACTCTTATATTATTTCACTTATTAAACAGAAGGATATTTTTGGTAAATTCCTTGTATATTCAGATTTAAAAAATAGAGGTTATGTTATTAAGACAGGATTTAAATATGGATCTGAATTTAGATTATATGATAGAGGCCTTGCACCAGGTAAAGGTCATTCCAATTATCTTGTAAAAGTGGTATATGAAAAGTATGATATTGATGCACTTGACTTTGCAAGTTATGTTAGAGTTTCACATGGTGTTAATAAGAATCTTCTACTTGCAGTTGTAGATGATGATTTAGATATAACATACTACAACATAGAGTGGACCAGACCATAATAGTTCCATATTACTTTAATTTAATATATTGTATATTCAATTTAATTAATACATAAGAAATTTTAATTATTTTTTAAAAACTAAGTATTTATATTCAATAACTTAACGATTCATTGTAATAATTTTAGGAAAATTTAGGTGATTTATTTGCTTGACCCATGGACAGCAGATGCATTTGATTATGAAAAATTAGTAAAACAATTTGGTATAAAAAATTTTCAAGATGAGATTGTAAAGATTAAAAATCCAAATAGACTTATGAGAAGAGGAGTTATATTTGGTCATCGTGATTTTGATAAAATTACAAATTTAATAAATAAAAAAGAACCATTTGCAGTTGTAACCGGTATGATGCCATCTGGACAAATGCATATTGGACATAAGATGGTTGTAGATCAACTTATCTGGTATCAGGAAAATGGAGGAAAATTGTCCCTGCCTATTGCAGATTTAGAAGCTTATGCTGCAAGAGGCATATCCTTTGAAAAAGGTAAGGACTTAGCAATAAATGAATATTTAACAAATTATATTGCACTTGGTTTGGATATTGACAAAGATGTTAATATTTATCTTCAATCACAAAATCAAATATTACATGATTTAAGTTTTAGAGCATCAATGAAAGCTAATTTCAGTGAAATGAAAGCTATTTATGGATTTACACCCTCTACAAATCTGGCACATGTAAATGCTCCACTTTCACAGGTTGCAGATATTTTAATTCCACAGGCTGAAGAGTATGGTGGACCAATTAATACGGTTGTACCTGTTGGAATAGACCAAGATCCTCATCTAAGACTTACAAGAGACATTACAAATAAACTTCATGAGGAATTAGGATTTTTAGTACCGTCCAGTACATATCACAGGTTTATTACAGGTTTGACTGGTGGTAAAATGTCTTCCAGTAAACCTAAAACAGCAATCTACTTAAATGACGAAACAAAAGATGCTGTTAAAAAACTAAAATCTGCTAAAACTGGTGGAAGAGAATCACTTCAAGAACAGAAAGAAATGGGTGGAAAACCTGATGAGTGTGTTATCTTTGAAATGTTGGTTTATCACTTGATAGATGATGATGATAAATTAAAAGAGATTAAAGAAGAATGTTTAAGTGGAACTCTTTTATGTGGTGACTGTAAAAACAGAACATGCCAGTTACTTGAAAACTTCTTAGATGACTTACATGAAAAACAGATAGAATCAAGAGAAATTGCAGAAACTATATTTGATTAGTTATACATTCTCAATATTAGTTAAGATTTGTGGTGGTAATTTGACAAATTCCAAATTAAAACATGCAAAAACATTGATTAAATACAGTTTTATTAATAATAAATATTTAATACTTTTATCTGTTCTTGCATTTTTTATTCCTGTATTTATTGCAATTATTTTTACAAAAAACCTTGGACCTTTAATGGAACCTTTAATTGCCCTACTTAAAAAACAAATACTTGAAGGTCAGGTCAGTATAACCTATAGTTCAATCTTTTTAAATAATATCAGTTCTGTTTTAAGAATGTATGTTGGAGGACTAGCTTTTGGACTTCTTCCTTTTTTCGGACTTTTTTTAAATGGTCTTCTTGTAGGTTATTTTGTTGGTAAAGGTCCTGTTGTAATTATATTATTGTATATTGTTCCTCATGGAATATTTGAAATTCCAGGCCTTATACTTGCTGCAAGTTCTGGATTTATATTATTTAAATTTGTTATAAGATTTTTATCAAATCTTTCAAAGCCGGATTGGGAGTATATTAAGGAAAATAATATCAAATCCTCTGATGGGGATGAATTCAGTAAAGATAATATTAAGTTTAAAGATAAAGTGAGTATTTCATTTAGAAAAAATAAGTCAGTTTTAATTGAATCATTAGTACTACTTGCAATTAGTGCTATATTATTTGTAATTGCAGCATATATTGAAGTTTACCTCACAAGGGATATTGCTCATTACTTTATAACTAATTATCATTTGATTTAATCTTAAAAACTTCTATTCATTTTATTTTATTTATTTTTAAATTTTACTTTTTTAATATAATTTACT
>CAYQMW010000089.1:0-9033 GCA_964418715.1 uncultured Methanobrevibacter sp.
TTCAGGTGTATTAATGAAAATCTTATTTTTAAATTTACCATATGAATTTAATATTAGTAGGGCTAGTAGGTGGCCTGAGAAGACTAAATCTGGAACTTTATATTATCCATATTGGTTGGCATACTGTGTTGGAGTATGTAAGGATATGGGAATTGAGGTTAATTTAATTGATTGTATAACTAGAAACTTTACATTAGATGATACATTAAATGCAATATCTTCATATAATCCAGATTATATTATGTGTGAGACCACTACACCTACAGCAAGTTATGATTATAATACACTTAATGAGATTAAAGCTAAATTTCCAAATATTAAAATTATCTGTGGAGGAACTCATCCAACAATCTTGCCTGATGAGGTATTAAAAGAATGTAAAGGTATTGATATAGTTGTTCGCCAAGAATATGATTTTACAGTACCTGAAATTGTTCTAGCAGGAGAAGATAAAATAATAAGTGATGATATCCTAAAAGATATAGAAGGAATATCCTATCGGACAAGTGAAGGTGAGATTGTACACAATATGGACAGGCCTTTAGTAGATTTAGATAAACTTCCATGGGTAAGTAAAGTATATGAGGAATTTTTAAATTATGATGATTATGCATATGCATTTGCACAAAAACCTATGATACAAATAGTATCAAGTAGGGGATGTCCGAACAAATGTAATTTCTGTTCTTATCCCTCAACTATGGGTGGAAGATTATATAGACTTAGATCTGTAGATGATCTTGTAGATGAGATTGAATATATTCTAAAAGAAATTCCGGAAATTAAGGAAATATTCATAGAAGATGATACCTTTACAGTAAATAAACAACGTGTAATGGATGTATGTGATGAGATTATAAGAAGAGGTCTTAAACCGATATGGAGTTGTAATACTCGTGTGGATTTAGACTATGAGACTATGGCTAAAATGAAAGAAGCTGGTTGCAGATTACTTGTATGTGGTTATGAATCTGGAAATCAGGAAGTACTTGATAAAACTAAAAAAGGAATAACTCTTGAACAATCACGTAATTTTGCAAAAGCAGCACATGATTTGGATATTAAAGTATTCGGATGCTTTATGATAGGTCTTACAGGAGATAATCTTGATACAATTAATGAAACATATGAGTTTGCAAAAGAATTATATCCTGATATGTGCTTTTTCCAACAAGCAGTACCATTTCCTGGAACAGAATTTTACGCTTGGGCAAAAACTAATGGATATCTTATAACAGAAGACTATTCTAAATGGTTAAATGATGATGGTTATCTTAATTGTCTTGTTGATTATCCTTATGCAAGTCATGAAGAGATTGAAAAGATTAGGGATAATCTTATGAGTAAATATTATTTTTCATTTGCATATATCTTTAAAACATTTATTGCTAATTTGACTTGGGAAGAGTTAAAAAGAAATGTAAGGGGCGGTACTCAATATATTTCATTTAGAATTAAAAAAACTCTTCATAAATCCAAAGATTAATAATATAATTGCTTATATTAATATTAAATTAATTTTTATAAAATTTTAAAAGGTGTAATATTATGGAAGGTTTTGAAAATCAGAAGTTTTGTCAATCATGTGCAATGCCACTTAATGATGAGGCACTATTTGGAACTAATAAAGATGGTTCTAAAAATGAAGATTATTGTATTTACTGTTTTAAGGATGGAGAATTTACCTCTGATAGGTCTATGGAAGAAATGATGAATTTCGGTATAGATAAAATGGTTGAAGTTCATCCTGACATTGATAAAGATCAGGCTTCTTCTATGATGATGGAAGTATTTCTAAAATTAAAAAGATGGGCTAATGATTAGTTAAATTAGTTTAAATAGTTATTTTTTAATTTTTTTTACTTTAATTATGGTTTAACTTATTTTCACTATTTTTTTTAAATTTTAATTTAATTTTAATCTATCACTTTAAAACAAATTTAGTAAAAAAAGAAATAAAAAATAGAATAAATTATTATTCTATTTAATTTAAAGTAATATTTTGGATGTAAAATGGTTCATCACTTGAAACATCATTCTTTAAACTGATTTGAGCGGTATATGGTTTTTCTTCTTCCATATAAAATGCATCAAATTGGTATGTTTTTCCCTCTTCAACACTACTTACATCTAGAGGATATGTTGATGTTAAAATTTTACCATTTTCATCAAGAAATACCATTTCCATAGATATGTAGTCAATAGTTTTATTGAAGTGAATATCTCCTTTTACATTACCGTCATAATAACCATATGATAATTCAATTGAATTGTTTACATTATCGATACTAACGCTATCTGATAATGAATTTTGATTTGCAATGTTCATACCTGCCATTACAATTATTATTAAAAATACGATTATTACAGTAGCTACTGGTACAGCAAATAGTAATTTATTGTCTGCATTTAATTTTTTAGTTAGGAAAATAGCCAATACTCCGGCTATTATAAATATAAATCCTCCTATTAATGCTAAATTACTTATGAAAAATACCATTAGAATTCCAGTAATAATGAATTCAATACCTGCAATGAGATATTCTTTTTGAAAGTGGTATAAGATGATACCTAAACATCCACCAAGTATTGCACTTATCATTTCACATACAATATTTTCCCATCCCATTAACATAGGACAGCTTAAACCTTCTCCAATACCAATAAAAACACCAATAACTCCTAATATTAATGGAATTAATAAGGTTCTATTGTCTAATTTTAAATTATTGTTTTTTTCATTTGTTGTTTTATTTTCTTTTAAATCTGGTTTAACAGATGACTCATTTTGACTGGATTCTATTTTATTATCAGATGTTTTATCTTCAACATCTTCTAAGTTTTTACCACAAGATTTGCAAAATTTATCATCATCTGCAATTTCTTTTCCACATTCAGGACAAAAACTCATTAATATCCCTCCATTTTTTTTATAGAGTTAAAATATTAATTTTTTTTAAATTTTGATTAAATGTTGTAATAATCATCATAGTAATCATTATAATCATAATCATCATAATCAGCTTGTTCATCTCCTGTTTCATCATAAGTGTCCCTATCATTTATATCATAATCATAATTATCATTATCATCTTCATCAATATCATCAGTTGGATAAGTATAGAACGAGTTATCTTCATATTCCTTTTCATCAGTTTTATTTTTAGGGTCTGTTTTATTTGAAATTGGTGTAGTAGAGGTACTAGTATAATTATCTGAAGAATTTATGTGGCTTGCATTTATTTCTGCTTTAACAATGGAATGTGGCTGAAATAAATTGTATGCGAAATATGAACATGCTGATACAATCATAATCAAAAAGATGATTATAAGAATATATTTCTTGTCCAATATATCACCCCCTTAATATTTTTCAAATATTAATTAATGAAATTTATAGATTTTATAAGAGGTGTGGATTTCTATAATAAGATGTTTTATTTGATCCTTGTTTTTTAGGAACATTTGTTGTTTATTCAATTAATAAACGCATCTATATTAAAATTTGCAATTGTTCCATTATACAGTCTATTATAAATCCTATTATGTCGTGAATAAAATAAGTAAAATAAATATTTTCCTTTTATTCATATACACCCTCCTTATTTAAATATTTATATATTATTCTTATATAAAGATTTGTAAAAAATCATAATTGTAAATCAGTCTTAGGTATTTTTATATATAATCAGTTTCAATATTTTAATAAAATAAAATATTTTTAAGAATTTATTAAATAATCTAAAGTCTTATTTTTAATAATTAAAGGGGTGATATATTGAAAGGAATTATAGGAACAATTGCAGGAGACATTATAGGTTCTCCATATGAGCATTATGCTATAAAAACAAAAGACTTTCCTCTTTTTAGTGAACATTCTACATTTACAGATGACACGATAATGACATTAGCTATTGCAGATTGGTTAGTTGAAGATAAATCATCAAAAGATGTTTTGATTGAAAAATTAAAATATTATGGTCATTTATATCCTAATGCTGGCTATGGGGGAATGTTTTATAACTGGGTACAATCAGATAATCCTTTACCATATAATAGTTGGGGTAATGGTTCTGCAATGAGAGTGTCTCCAGTTGCATGGGTTGGTCAATCACTTGAAGAAGTTGAGCAATTAGCTAAAATCTCTGCTGAGGTTACTCATAATCATCCAGAAGGTATTAAAGGAGCTCTTGCTGTTGGAGATGCAATATATCTTGGAAGAATTGGAAGCTCAAAAGAAGAAATTAAAGATCATATTGAACTTAGATATGGTTATGATTTGTCTGATTCTCTTGATGATATTAGACTTGACTATAGCTTTGATGTTTCTTGTCAGGGAAGTGTTCCAGAGTCTATTATATGTTTTTTAGAAGCAGAAGGTTTTGAAGACACAATTAGAAATGCCGTTTCTTTAGGTGGTGATGCAGATACTATGGCTGCAATTGCTGGAGGTATTGCTTCTGCATATTGGGAAGTTCCAAGGGATATTCATTATAAATCAATTAATAGATTGGATCACACTCTTCTAAATGTATTAATTGATTTTGAAGATAAATATTTATAATTTTTAATTAAATTCACTTTTTATTTAATTTTTCCTTTCTATTTTTTATTTTTTATTATTTTTATTAAATTAAAATTAATTAAACAAATAACTTAATTTTAAATATTTTGTAAAATAAATTTATTAACAATTTTATATTAATTTTAATTTTAATTTTAAAAATTAGATTTCAGTTTTGAGTAATTAAGTCTCCACTTGGTGTTTAAAGATGATTAAGGATAAATTATTTACTACAAGTAGATTTACAAGGAAATTTTTACTTTGGTATTTGAAAAAAAGAGAAGGTGGAGAATGGAATTCAAAAACCATAAGAAAACTGTTTAAAAAACATAGAAAAATCGATGCAGGGGTAAAATCTTATGGTTGGGCTTGTGATTATATTAATGGTCCTTTAAAAATTGGAAATTATGTAAGTATTGGTAGAAACTTTAGAAGAATTTCAAAAAATCATCCTGTAGATGGTGTTACAACCCATCCTATTTGGTTTAATCCAATATTTGGTTGGGCAGATAAGGATTTTAGAAAACGCCAGTTACTTGAGATAGGCAATGATGTTTGGATTGGAGATAATGTGACAATATTGCCTAATTGTTCTAAAATTGGGGATGGAGCTATTGTTGCAGCTGGTGCAGTTGTAACAAAAGATATTGGTTCATATGAGATTTGGGGAGGAGTTCCTGCAAAATTTATTAAGGATAGATTTGATAAAAAAACCTCTAAAGCTTTGGCTAATACTCAATGGTGGAATATGGATGAAGAGGATTTAAAAAAATATATAGGTGATTTTAAAAATCCCGAAGATTTTATAGCAAACTTTCAAAGTGATTAGAAAATAACATATTTAAAGATTTGGTAAATAGACAAATTTATTATAATTTTTATTTAATTATTTAATTTTAGTTAATTATAATATTATAATGAGGGGAGATCATGAAATTCGATTTAGAAAAAGTTGTAATATTTGTTTCATTTATTACATCATTTTTTGCTGTATTTTTATCAAATGGTATTATAATAGGGGTTCCAGCTATTGCTCAGGAATTTACAATGAATAATGTTATTCAAAATTGGGTTCCTACAATATTTTTCCTTGTGGTAGCAGTATTTACAGTTCCTGCAGGGCAGATTTCAGGTAAATTCGGTGTTAAAAAGTCATTACTTGGGGGAGTTATTCTATTTTTAGCAGCTTCAATTGGTGCAGTACTTTCATTTTCAACAGAATCATTTCTACTTTTCCGTATACTTCAAGGTATTGGAGTTGCATTTTTAAATGTATCTGCTATGGCTATGGTTGTACAGGCAGTAAAACCTCAAAATAGAGGTAAAGCTTTAGGATTTACTGTTACTGGTGTTTATCTTGCAACATCATTATCTCCAGTAATTTGCGGATTTTTAGTTCATAATCTAGGTTGGAGGTCTATGTTTTACTTTGTAATTCCATTTTTAGCACTATGTATCCTACTTTTAGTATGGAAAATTCCGGGAGAATGGAAAACCTATGAAAAAGATAAAATTGATAAAATAGGTTCAATTTTATATGGTGTAGGTATTTTACTTTTCATTTATGGTTTTACAACTTTAACAACAAATACTGGTTTAATATTAACTATTGTGGGAATTGTTATTTTGATTGTATTTGGTTTTTATGAACTTAGAGAAAAATCTCCTGTATTTGATATGAATTTATTTAGAAATAAAAAATTCACATCATCTAATATTGCAGCTTTATGTAGTTATATTGCAGTAATGGTAGTTACAACCATATTAAATTATCATTTCCAATATGTTAGAGGTTGGGATGCTCAAATGTCTGGAATGATATTGATTATCACACCAATAATTATGGCAATCATGGCTCCTAATGCAGGTAAACTTTCAGATAAAATACATCCACAAAAATTAGCGGCTCTTGGTATGGGTATTGCTACTGTTGCACTTTTAATTTTAAGTTTTTTAGATGGAAATACTCCACTCTACATGGTTGTTTTGGCTATGATTTTACAGGGTTTAGGTATGGGATTATTCTCAAGTCCAAATATGAATGCGATTATGAGTTCTGTTCCTCCAAAAGATGCTCCAACAGCATCTGCTTCACAGGCAACTATGAGAACTATTGGTCAGACAATGAGTCTAGGTTTACTCACTCTTGTATTTGCTTGGATTATGGGTAATCTTCAACTTGCACCTAAATATGCAAGTATGATTGTTCAATCCTCTCAAATAATTTGTGGAATTTGTACAGTAGCATGTATACTTGCAATATTTGCTTCTTTAGTTGGTGTAAAGTCTAAGGATAAATTCAATACTGACAGGCCAAGTTAAACTAATAACTAATTTTATATTCATAAAGGGATTAAAATGAAAAAAGTAAAGATTACAGTTATGCGTAAAGTTAGACATAATGATTTAATTGAAAAATATGAAAATCCATTAGAACATGAATGCGATGTAGAAGAAGGGAATGTTTTTATAGCTAATGGATGGGCTAGACCAGATGACTTTTGTGAAAGTGCTTGGGAAAGTTTATCTCCATTTGTTCTAGCTTTAGCAAATGGTGCCAATGATTTCTATGATGGTTGGATGAAAAATAAAAAATCAGCAATGATTTCATGTAATGACGGATTTCGTCCTGTAAGTTTTTTACTTGAGACAATGGATGAAGATGCAGATTAATATTTTATTATAAATTAATCGCAGAAAAATAAATATTATAAAATAATCATTCAGAGTCAATCAAAAAAATTATAAAAAAAGTTAATTCAGTGATTCTTTTTAGAATCACTTATTTAGATTTTAATTTATTCTATTTTTCTAATTAATACAGAGGTATTATTGGTTTTTCCACTTGGTAAGAGCATAATTTCTTTGTGGAAACCTCTTGTATCTTTATCAAGAACTGGTGAGTATAATATTGCTCTCATACCAGTATATGTTCTGTATATAACAGGTTTATTTGGAGTAACATATTCCCAGATATTAGCAAATACTCTGTCTTTAGGTTCTGCAAGAGCTGCAACCATTAAAATATCATAATCTAATGTTTCAATTATGGTTTCATCTCCTACAACAATTTGAATATCCTCATCAAGACCTAATCTTTTTAAAACTTTTCGAGATAAATCTGCAACTTCCTCGACTTGTTCGATTCCAATACATTTACAACCAAATACTTTATTAAACATTATTAAAGTTAATGGAAGTGGGCCTGATCCTAAAAATACGAAGGTTTTTTCTTCATTAAATTTAGCTAATTGGCTTTCATTTTCAATTAAACCTATATAACGGTCATAAAATTGGAATGAATCTAATGTTTCAGTTGGATTATCAGATTCTAATATTTTTAATGCATTTTCTGTTTCAAGTCTTGCACCAATATAAACATAAAATTTCCTAATTAATTTTAATGCTCTATTCATTTTCTCATCGTCGAGAATATGTTTTGCTGAATCAAAATCAATTGTTTTATAGTGTGAGATTATCTATACTTCGTATAATATTTCAATAATTTCATCAAGATTAACGTCATCTAGTGCAGAATCTCCATATTTATCTAAATTTCCGTAACTAGATAATTTATTTGCTATTTCTTCGAGTTTGCCCCAATATTTATAACAACTCATTGTATCACTTAATAATAATTTTTTTAAATATCAATTTGTTTTTCATTAATATTAAAGTTACTTTGATATATAAATTTTATTTTTTTCATACTTTTATGTTAAGTTGATAAATTTTTTCATTTTTTAATAATATTAACATTATCTAGGGATTTGATTTTATCAAAATTGTTATTTAGATAATATATTAATATTTTCAGTGTCTTTTCTATTCCACTTACTTGACGTAAGTACAAATTATTATCATCATCACCCATTAAATTAGCTTTAACATCACTACTGGTACTAATTATTATATCATCATCCACTATGGCTATGCCTCCATAACCAATTCCTGCAGTTGTACCAATACCTATATCTGAATTAGATATTTTCTTTGCTGCTTCTGCCATAAGTATTGACATTTCTATATCTCCCTTATCATCATAAACCTTAATTCCATTTTTCAATGTTAAAGGTTTTAGAGGATTTTGAATATTTAAAACAGTTTTAACAGCATCTAAGGTAGGTATAAATAAACCACAATTAACACTCAAATCTCTTAAATTGTAAAGTGAATCTATATTATCATTTAAACATTCTCTTTCAATTTCACTTACTAAATCTAAGTAATTTGATGCGAAATTATCTGTGTAACCTTGGCTTATAGCATGTATTTCATGAGCTAAGATGCCATGAGTAAAACATTCTGCAGTAGCAATACTAATCAATCTAAACACCTTAAATATTAATATATTTATATTTGGATTATTAATTTTAAAAGAATTAATACAGTATTTTTAATTTTTAATATTATTTTATTTCTTTCTTTTTTTTATTTTTTTTATTCATTTATTTTTTTTCTTTTATTCT
>CAYQMW010000090.1:0-8974 GCA_964418715.1 uncultured Methanobrevibacter sp.
TTGATAATTTCCATTGTTCCATATTTTTCACCTTTTATTATATTTTGTAAGCATTAATCAATGTGATGTCCTCAAAAAAGAAGTGTTCTGAGGCCTTTATTTCTGAAATGAATCCCATCGCATCAAACCTGTCAAGGGTTTCTTCGTTGCCTGAAAGTGAGGACTGTATCATCTGCACAATTCCACCATCATTTAAATGATTTCCCACTTCATTTAAAAAATGATCGATGACTTTCCTACCATTTAATACTCCATCAAATGCATAATTTAAATTGTCATCAATAACATCATCGTTATCAGTTGGTAGATATGGAGTATTAAATAAAATTACATCAAATTTTCTATTTTCAAGTTCGTCAAATAAATTGCCAAAAATAAGTTCAATATTTTCAATATTATTTTTCTCAAAGTTTACCCTTGCAAGTTCAAGGGCATCAAAATTAATATCTGTAACAGTAATCTGATTATTTGTAAGCTTTGATGCAAAAAGTGCAACAGTGCCTGTTCCGGTTCCAATTTCTAAAACAGTATTACTCTCTTTTATTTCAAGATTTTCTGCTAAAAGAAAGGTATCTTCTGCAGGAATATAGACTAAATCACTTGTTTCAATTTCAAAATCATCAATTTTCATTTTGTCACTCAATCTTTTAATCAAATATTTTTTAACTTAAATTAAAATAATCTCTTGAAGTAGTTTTGTTAATTCTAAAATCTCTTCGGGAGTTAGATTTACTGGTCTTTTACCTAGAAGATCTGTTAATTCATTTGTTTCAATATCTTTTAATGCATTTTTTAATTCTTTTTTATCGCTATATCCTATTTCGTGGCGAGAATTAATTAATGCATTTTCAGCCTTTTTATTTTTATGTTGGAATAATGCTTTTGCTACTTTTTCATAATCATTAAACAATTTCCTATCTTCCTCATCTTCCATATCAAATTTGTGATTTGGACTTAATTTTACAACTCCTGAGTCAACTTTAGGTTTTGGCATAAAACATTCTTTTGGAACATCCATTAAAAATTCAACATTAACCTTAAAGTTAAGCATTACACTTAGTCTTGAGTAGTTTTTATCTCCAACAGTACTAATCATCCGATCTGTAAATTCCTTCTGATACATTAAAACACCTATATCAAAAGGATATTCAAGTAATTTAAATGTAATTGGTGATGAGATTTGATAAGGTAGGTTTGAAACTACTTTATTAAATTTAGGAAAATCTACTTTTAATGCATCATCATTAATTATTTCAATATTATCTATGTGATTTTCTTTAATTCTTGAGGTGAGTACTTCTGCAACTCGTTTATCCTGTTCTATACAGATTACTTTTGAGGCATGTTTTGCAAGTTCTAAACTTAATGTACCAATTCCAGGACCTATTTCAAGAACAGTGTCTTTTTTTGATAAATCTGCAAATTCAATAATCTTTTTACGTTTATTATTATCAATTAAAAAGTTCTGTCCAAGACTTGATTTAAGTTTAATATTATGTTTTGCTAAAACATTTTTGGTTTCTTTTGATAGGGAATTTGTATTTGTACTCAATTAATCACATCAAATATATTAATAAAAAAAGTATTTAATTAATTTAATCTATGAAGAGTTTTACCATTAAACAAATCATTTACAATTATATTTTATTTAAATAATAAATCAATAAACAATCAGCTATCAATAAAAAAATATTAAATAAAAAAAAAGAAATAGTTGATAATTAGTTTTCTAATTATCTTCTGTTTTTGTTCCTGTGATATTTTTTACCACTTCTTTTTTCTTCCCTATAGTATTCTTTCATTCTTTCATAAGGAATTTGAGTAAATAGGTAATATTTCTTTTTACCTTTTTTAACAGTTCCAGTATTAAGTTCTTGAAGAATCCTATTTGCAATCATAGTAACAGGATCTGGTAAGGTAGGAACTCTAGTTCTAATATCTTCATAACTTTCAAATGGTTTTTCTTTTCTAGCTTCAAGTATTGCCCACATACTTTTTTTACCAATTCCAGGTATAAGTTCAAGTTTATGTAATCTCATACTAAGTGGTTCTGCAGTATTAAAGAAATTAACATATTTTTCTTCATCATTTTCAATAATTTCTTTAATGGCATATTCAAGTTCGACCCTACTTGTAGCAGTTAAGTTTTCATATTGAAGTTTTTTAACAGTTTTAATTTTATCTCTTTTTCCAGAACCGATGTAAACTTTTTCATGTATTTCAATATTAGGATTTGGTTTTGGAATAAGTTCAAGTAAAGTGAATTTTTCACAGCCAATTGCTTGAGCAACAGGTTTTCTTTTAAAATTAGTTAATTTATCGTTAACATAACCTAAACTAAGATAATCTAAAATTATTGCATGTTCTTCTTTTACGAATAGTCTTTTTTTGTTGTTTTGCTTCTTATTTGCCATAAAATTCACTCCATATCATATCTAGTTTAAGTCATTTTTTGGAATTTATAAAATTAATTTTACTTGATTAATTATTTGTTAAATTTCTATATAATAATTTTATTAAAAATCTTAAATATTATTACTTGATTTAATTAATTATAGATTTACTAATATTTACATATATCTAATTAGATTTATAGTTTGAGCGTTAAAATTTTATGTTATAAACTAGGTTTTATATAAACAGTTTTAAAATTTTTATTTCAAAACTTGGTAAAATCCACACATAATCCAAAACTATGGTAAAATATTTTAAAAAAATAGTATTTAGAATAATTAAGTTATTTAAGAAAAATTAGTTAGTATTAAATTAAAAAACTTTAATTTTTAAAATCTAATTGTAGTAATTTAAAAAACAGCAGTTATAAATTTATAATAAGATTTCATGATGAAGTGAATTTATTCTTCATCATCAAAAATAATAGTATCATATTTGTCTACAATTTTAAGAATTTCTTCCATTTCCTCATTGTTGAGTGAAACTCTTTCTTTAGCAAATAATAATCTCATATCATCTAAATCTTGAGGTAATAAATCAGCTATATGAACTGCTATTTTTTCAGTAATTTTCCCATCAACTGCACCTGTAAGCTCATTGATTAATTCTTCAGTATCTTCTAATGTAAGTTTACTAAAACTTCTTACATGATTTAAGGTAAGATTTTGTTCATAGTGGAGTTCTCCATCTTCTCCTTTTTCTTCCTCAAATTTTCCAAGAATATCTTTAACTTTAGCTGCAGGTATTGGTTTTTTGCTAACTGTTTTTTTACCTATCATTCTAATCTACTCTTGTAATTTTAAGTGATCTGGTCTTACAATTAATTCTTTGTATTTGTTACCATCTTTTAATCCAAGTAAGTAAGCTTGACCTCTTTGACCAATAACTTCAGCAGTTTTTCCATGGAATCTGGAATGAGGTTGGCCTCTGTGAACACTTGGGTCGATGATAATATGTACTAAATCTCCTTCTTCAAAAGTTTGGAGTTTGTTAGTAATAGGATTAGAACGACCAGCACGTGGTTTTTTGGTTAATTTTTTTCTTGATCTACTTTTAAATCCTCTTGATCTTTGCATTTTGATAACCTCTAATAATTATTTTTAAATTATTTCATTGATTTTAGTAAATTCTAATCAAATATTTCTAAATTACTGTAAATATGATTAAAATGTTTTTAAGCATAAAATCAATATTCAAATAAATTTTTTAATAAAAACATAGTTTTTTTATAAATAATATTATAAAATGGATAAAAATTATAAAATTTTACTTTTTGAAAAATAATTTATAAATTGAAATTTTTCTCCATCAATTAATAATAATTAATTATTATTAAAAAGTTATTAATATACTTTTAGTTTTTGTGGAAATTTTTTTATAAAATTTTTAGTTTTTAATTTTTTATAAAATTTAAAAAATATTAAAAAATATATTTTTTTAAATTAAATTAATTAGATTTTAATTTTAAAGACGTGAAATAAAAAGGTAATAATAATTAAAGTTAAAACTTATTTTTTACTTACCTCAAGCACATCAAGCCTTTCACATAGACATTCGGTATTTAAAAGACCACTTACACTTGGGCTAGTTCTTCCTTCATCTGAGGATATAAGTTCTTTAATGTATAGTCCTCCTTCTGTTTTAATTTTCATTTTAAAGGTTTTTGAATCAATAAAGCTTGGCTCTAATTCAATAACTCTTTTTTCTCTAATCATATCTGCACGTCTACGTTTAACTCTAAGTGGAGTTTGTTGTTTAATAAGATTTAAACTTTTTAAAATTTCTAAATCTTCTTCTTTAATATCACCACTTGACTTTACAAGTGCTTCATATACTTTATAGGTATCAGGTGATGAAACTTTAATTTCTGCTTTTCGATTACGTCTGCAGTATTTAAGGCCATTATATTTGGTTTTACCATTTGCATATTCATTAACTTCTTTTTCAATTTGTTCTAAATCAAGATTTCTAATTTTAGGTTCTACTACTTCAAGTACAAATGGTCTTCCTTCACCTAACATCAGCACATCAATATCTTCTCTTCCTGCGCCGTGGAATTTACAGGAACGGCCTTTGGTGTATTTTAAAACAATGTCTGATAAGATTTCCTCAACAGATTCAGGGTATAATTTTCCTGTATAATTACAGTATTCACATCCTTTTCCATGACATTCTCTGCATGGCCATTTGGTTTGAGGAATTCCTCTAACTAGTTTATTGTATTTGCCTTCAATAAAAATAGGATTTATTTTAATGTAAACAGTAGGCTCTTCCTTTTTAAAGTTAAGTTCAATTAATATATTGTTTGTCTCAAATTCAACTTCTCTGTTGTATCTTTTCTCAAGGGATAATCCAATAATCCTATTGATTTCTTTTTTAATGTGTTCACAGTCAACATCAATTTCAGAGTTTATTTGTTCTTCTTTTTTTAGAAGCTCTTTATCTAATCGACATCCTATTAAAAAATTATCAAATTCAAGGCCAATATAGTTGATTTTTTGATCTATTCTCTCATATAATGATTCATTGATTTTATCAAATAAGTTTCCACAAATAGGACATATGTCTTCATTACTTGGAGGGTTTATTTCTAGTTTTTCTCTTAAAATTATTCCTCTATCCTCATTGTCCTTACCAGCAATAAGTTTAGAGAATTTACGTCCAAGACAATGGTTACAAATCTTGTTTTCACTTAAATTAATTAATTTTTCTGCCTTTTTTAATGTTATATCGTCCATACTATCTACTTAAATTATGAAATTTGTAAAAATTTAGTTTTTTATAAATAAAACAATAATTATAAAAAATATGATAATTAAAAGAATATAAAATAAAGAAAAAATAAATTAAATTTAATTTAATTTTATCTCATAAATTGACCCATTAGACGGTTAACGTTTCGTCCACCGAAACCACCACGTTTACCAAGACCTTTCATAGCTTTTTTAGTGTTGTTGTAGTATTTTAAAAGTTCTTTAATTTCTTTTTCATCTACTCCGGCACCTCTTGCTATTCTTTGAGCCCTTGATTTTTTAATAATTTTAGGATTTTCCATTTCTTCCTGGGTCATTGATGACATTATAATTTTAAAATCTTCAATTTTATTTTCAGTCATTTGGGTAAACTCTTTTGGAACTTTATTACCTAAACCTGGAATCATATTCATTACCTGTTGCATTGGACCCATATTATTCATCATTTCAAACTGATTTTGCATATCTACTAAGGTAAACTTACCGCTCATCATATGGTCCATTGTAGTTTTTGCAATATCTTCATCAATATTTTCCTCAGCTTTTTCAATAAGTGATTGTATATCACCCATTCCAAGAAGTCTTGATATAAATCTTTCAGGATCAAAAACTTCAAAGTCATCAATCTTTTCACCAGTACCGATAAATTTAATAGGTGCACCAGTTTCTGCAACAGCAGATAATGCTCCTCCTCCTTTACCTGATCCGTCAAGTTTTGAAATAATAATGGAACCAATATCAGTTGCCTGTGAGAATGCTTTTGCTTGTTCTCCTGCAATTTGACCAATTGTACCATCTACAACAAGTATGGATTCTGAAGGATTAATAACTTCATCTAATTGGTTCATCTCTTCAATCAAATCAGATTCTTGTTTATGACGACCTGCTGTATCGAAAATAATGATTCTTTGGTTTTTGAATTTTTCAAGACCTTTTTTAGCTAAATCAAGTGCATCTTTATTTTCCGGATCTCCATAAAGGGAAATATCTAATTCATCAGTTAACTGTTTTAATTGTTCATATGCTGCAGGTCTCCATGTATCTGTACATACAATTGCAGGATTGTATCCTTTTTTAATTAAATATTTGGATAATTTTCCTATTGTAGTGGTTTTACCACTACCTTGAAGACCTAAGAATAATATTTTAAATGGTTTTTCATTAATTTCAAGTTTTGATGCTTCTTTTCCAAGAAGATTTACCATTTCTTCATATATAATTGTAATAACATGTTCTCTAGCAGTAATTCCTTTTGGAGGTTTTTCATTAAGTGCTCTTTCTTCTATCCTTTTAGATAATTTAAATACTAATTGAACATTTACATCTGATTGAATTAATGCTTTCTGAATTTCTTTAACAACTTCCTTAATGGTTTTCTTATCTACCACTGTCATTCCTGCTAATTTTCTAACACTATTACTTAGGCTTTCTCCTAAATTTCCTAACATATTATCAACCAGTTAATTAAGTTTATTTTATTTAACAATAATTTTAATAATTTTTCAATAACTTTTAATTATATAATTCTATTAATCAGTAATTAATTAATTCTAATATTTTATTCTATTAATATCAGTTAATTATTAATTCTAATTTTCTTTATAATATTTTTTTTACAATCAATTTTACAATCAATATAATTATTCTAGTAGTTAATATATTGATGAGATAATTTTTTTAAAAATTTCAAATTCCAGTATAATAATTATAATTTAATCACTATTATATTTAATTAAATACATATTAAATATTATCTTTATAATTTTTATTTTTATAAATTTCTTAAATTAAATTATATTTAAAAATTATAAATTTTAAAAAAATCATTTTTGTAAATTCAAATACAGTTGTGAGATTATGCTTGAAGAATTGAAAAAATCATTAATTAATGCACCAATCGTTAAAAAAGGAGATTATGATTATTTTGTCCATCCTGTAAGTGATGGAATTCCAACTATGAAAGCGGATGTTTTAATAGAAATAACTGATGTTATTAAAGAGAACTTCAATATTGATGTTGATAAAATCGTAGCTATTGAGGCAATGGGTATACCATTAGCTACTTCATTATCTATTGCAACAGGAATTCCTTCTTTAATTATAAGAAAAAGGGAATATGGTCTTCCTGGAGAAGTTGCAATTAAGAAAAAAACAGGTTACGGTGAATCTATTTTATATGTAAATGATTTACATAAAGGGGATAGAATTCTATTAATCGATGATGTGGTAAGTACTGGCGGAACATTAATCAGTACAATTAAAGCTTTAAAAGAAATTGGTGTAGAAATTGTAACATGTATTGCAGTTTTAGAAAAAGGTGAAGGTAAAAATATTGTAGAAAAAGAAACCGGATGTAAAATAGATTCAATTGTAAAATTAGATGTTGCTGATGGAAAGGTAGTAATTGATTCAGTAATTGGAGAAGAATAGTTTACAATATTTTAGAATTAATTTTTACCTTAATTTCATTTTATTTTTTTATTATTCTCAGTTTAGGTTACGAGTCTATTTAATTTAATAAATGTTTTTATTTAATTATTAATTATTAGTTATTTAATTTAGTTATTTAATTTATTAATTTATTCAATGGTTATTATGTCAATATATAATATGGATACAGAAAAGGTAATAAACCGTATTAAGAAGAAAAACTATAAAACCATAGGTTTACAGTTTCCAGAAGGTTTAAAAGTACAGGCAACTTCTATTGCAAAAATAATAGAAGATGAAACAGATGCTGATGTGATTATTTCTGGAGATCCATGTTTTGGTGCTTGTGATGTATGTGATAATAAGATGTTTGGCTTAGTTGATATGATAGTTCACTATGCTCACACTCCACTACCTTTAAGATATAAAGTGCCTGTAATGTTTATTGAGGCATATTCAAATATTGATATTAAAAAATCTCTTGAGAAAACCTTAGAATTATTAACTGATTATAATAAAATTGCAATTGCAACTACAACACAACACCTACATTTATTAAATGAAATTAGTGATTATCTGGAAGATAATGGAAAAGAAGTTGTAGTGTCATCATCATCAAAAGGAACTAAAAAAGGTCAGGTATTAGGATGTAATTTCTCATCAATTAAAGAGCTTGACAGTGATGTGTATTTATTTATTGGCAGTGGAAATTTCCATCCTGTTGGTATACATTTATTTACAAAAGCACCTGTTATAGCAGTAGATCCTTATAATGGTGAAGTCCGTGATGTATCTGATTATGCAGACAGAATACTTAGAATTAGATTTGCAAGAATAGTCAAAGGACAGTCTGTTAAGAAATGGGGTATTTTAGTATCTAGTAAAGAAGGTCAATTTAGATTAGCCCTTGCAAGAAAAATTAAAAAGACTTTAGAAAAAGAGAATATGGAAGCATATATTATTCTACTGGATTTAGTCAGTCCAGATGTTCTCTTAGCTTACCGTGATTTGGAAGGATTTATTGTAACTGCGTGTCCAAGAATTGCAATTGATGATTCACAGATGTATCAAAAACCACTTATAACTCCTAAGGAACTTGAAATTGTTTTAGGAAAACGTCAATGGGAAAACTATGAACTTGATGAAATTTTATTCCATGAAAGATATAAAAATTCCCTATAGTTCAGTTTTTAAAATATTAAAATCAAGTTTATGTTTTTTATACTAATTTAGTATTAATTTAAAACCATTTCATTTTTTTTAAGATTTTTTAAGTTTTTCAATTTAATTATAAAATTTTTTTATAGGTTTAATTTTTCAATTTTTCAAAAATAAGA
>CAYQMW010000091.1:0-2341 GCA_964418715.1 uncultured Methanobrevibacter sp.
AAAAACATAGGTTTCCATTTTTTCAGTACCCGGTCCACCTCTTGGAATCATTCCAGTAAATAAAACTAAACCATTTTCAGGTGCTTGTTTAAATAATCTTAATCTTTGAACAATAACCTCAATAGCTGATTGAACATTTTTACGAGTAGATTTACTTTTAATATTAGCACTTTGTCCTAACTCATCCCTCATCTGTTTTGCAACATCACTTATTTGTTTTTCATGAGGAATATATACTGAGACAAGTTCTGTACCCCTACCTTTTTTCTCAGATAAGTTTTTTATCATTTTTTTAAATTCATATAATTCTTTTGAAGATATATCTTCCATTTAATATCTCTCCCTAAAAAGTGAAAAAATAATAATAGATAATAATTAATCGATTTTACTTAATTCTTTAATGAAAATCAATTAAACAATAATTTTTAAAATAAAGATTTAATCAAAATTAGAAATTATGATTAAAATATAATAATATAATATCTAGTTTTCAACTTAATAAATATAATGTTTAAATGAAGAATTTTTAATTATTTTTAAAATTTTTAAATAAATAACTGATAAAAAATGAAAATAAAAATAATAAAAAAATATTAAAATAATTATTAAAAAATGAAAGAATAGCTAAATATTAAAATAAATACTTAAAAATATTTAAATAAATATTAAAATAAGGGAAAAACTAAAATTAAAATAAAATTAGTGAAAAGTGGTTAAATAATAGCAGTAAAACGAATAGAATGAATAAAAATAATAGAATAAAATTAATAGAGTATATTTTAATTAATTTATTTATCAAATACGACTCCAACACCTTTTGCAACTATATGGAATTTGTCTCCAGATACCTCTCCAACAATATTATAATCTATTTCCAAATCTATAATACCGTTTCCACCAGCTTCTTTAACTGAATCTGCTAATCTTTTAATTGCCCTGTCTTTAGCTTCTCTAAATCGTATAAGCAATATTAATTCCTCTTTTTTAGTTTTTATCTCGAACAACTTGTTATGATTTGGAATAATAACAAAACCTTCATGAAGGCCAACATACTCTTTAATATTGATTTGATATGGTTCTTGAGTTGTTAACAATAAAATACCATGATCATTTGGATTTTTTTCCTCATATAAATCCTGAGCAAAGTTTTCAGTGGTTAATTGATATTTTGGAGGTTTATACTCTCGGCCAAATAACTTTTTAACGAAAGGTACAATTGCAAAATAAAGTTTATCTGTCCATGGTTTGAAAAATCCAAGAATATATGATAAAATACCTAAAATTACAACAAAGAATATATAATTAAATGCCAGTGGGAATGCTGCCTGTAAAATAATTAAACTTGCCCCAATACTGATAGCATTAAAACCTAATGTTGAATTTGTAAGTATAAAACCATGAACAACAGTTACAAAGAATAATAAATATGCACTAATAGCTCCTGTTGTCTCATCCATAATCTTTTTAGACAGTTTTGTCTCAAAGTAGCCTGCCAGTAGAGGAGATAATACAAAAGCAATATTCCAACCGAAAATAGACAAATCATATTTAAAACAGAAAAAATAAGATCCGACACCTACAAGAACTCCGAAACTTATGCTTATAGCTGCAAATATAATATCTTTTGGATTACCATGTTTTATATAAAGATTTTTCTTTATGGAATCCTTTAATGACATATTATTCACAAAAATAGTTATTCTTCAAATTTAACTGCAGTTCCATAAGCAGTGATTAAAATAGTATTACCCATAGTTCCACCAAGGTTAGAGTAATCAATTTTAAGGCCAATAACTGCATTAGCCCCTAATTCTTCTGCTTTTTCTTCCATACTTTTTATTGCAAGAACTCGTGCTTCCTGTATTTCTTCTTCATACTTTGAAGTTCTGCCCCCCACAACATCACGAACACCAGAAAATAAATCCTTATATACATTAGCACCAATTAAGGATTCTCCTGTAACAATTCCATAATATTCAATTATGTTCCTACCTTCTAAACTACTTGTTGAAGAAAAAATCATTTTTTAACCTTATATATAAATAATGAAATAAATTAACCCATAATATAGTAAATATTGAAAAAATTAGTTTTAAATAATTAAATTTTACAGCTAAAACTAATAAAAAAGCCATAAAACAATAAAAAAACAATAAAATTATTTTTTAAATGTAAAGAATAGCCATAGTACTATAAATACAAATATTAATACATACATTATTCTTTGATTTCTTTTCATTTGTTTTTGTCTTTGTGTTATTACAACATCACAATCTGGAGAACATGTTTTTTCATCCATAGGTATAGGAGTTCCACAGACTGGACAATGTATATGCGGTTC
>CAYQMW010000091.1:2351-8830 GCA_964418715.1 uncultured Methanobrevibacter sp.
ATGAATTCACCTCAAATAATATTTAACTAATAACTTTTGTTCCAATAGTATCTCCATTAATAATTTTAATAAGATTATCTGGATTTTCACCATTTGCTATAACTGTTGGAAGAGCTGAACGTTTAATCATTTGTGCTGCAGTCATATCGAAAAATTCATATGTACCTGCTTTAACATCTTTTCCTCCAAGGAATTTTACCAATTCTTCTGCAGGAATTTCAGAGATTAACTCTGCATCCTCAAATTTATTTGGATCTTTATCATACATTCCTTCAACAGAAGTTAAATTAATAAGTAAATCTGCATGTACATATTCTGCTAAAATAGCAGATACTGCATCAGTACTGTGAGCCGGTTCGGTTCCTCCCATAACAACTATTTTATCAAATGCTTGGAATTCTAAAGCTTCTTTAAAGTCATGAGGTACTCTCTGATAAGCAGCATCACCTAATGCTGAAAGCAATAATTGAGCATTAATTCTTGTAACTTCAATACCTATTGCATCACTTTGAGCTTCTCCACAACCTAATTCTCTTACAACACCAATATACTCTCTTGCATGTTTACCTCCACCTACAACAACAAATATATCATGTTCTTTTGAAAGGTCTTTTAAAATTTCCCCATAAGCTTTAAACATACGAGCATTATAATCCTTTATTAAAATAGATCCTCCAATTGCAACTACTATTTTCATAAATTCACCTAATTTAAATAAAAATGTATAATATATAAAATATTAATCTATAATATTTAATTTTTTTATAATAATTATATTTATTTATAGATATACTTTTAAAATGAAAATTTAAAAATTTATAAAAAAACTTATTAAAGAAAATAAGAATTAAAAAAAGTAGAGAATAATTGAAAAAAATGAAGTGAATGATTAATACTGTTTTGAGTATTTTTCAATAGCAGATATTAGCTCTTCAAAAATAGCTTTGTTGTCTGTATTTTTTAACTTGTCAAGAGTTTTCTGATATTTATCAAGATTGTTTAAAAACTTAATTATGTTTTCTGTTTTCATATCTTCATGATATTCTCCATAAGACAATTTGTCAACATAATATCCATTTAATATTTGTTCAAAATTACCTAATGCAGGCATACTGTAGATTGGTTTTTTGAGATAAATTGCCTCAGATATGAGAGTAAAACCACCATTGGTTAATACTGCCTTACATGTCCTTAAATCATCATAGAAAATATCTTCATTAAACTTTCTATAAATCAGGTTTTTATCCTTTTTATCTATGTTAAATCCGTAGACAATGAAGTTTTCATCAATCTTTTTTAACCTTTCTGTTAATTCATAATTAGAATTACTGGTCTGATAAACCAGTACATGGTCACCTTTTTCAGATTTTAAATTTAAAATATCTTCTCTTAAAATAGGAGGATAAATAACAGAATTACGTCCTTTACGAATAGGAGGATTAAAGAAACTTGTTAAAATATGCTTTTTAGCATGATGGACATATACTTTTACAACAGCTGCTGCCTTTATAAAATCCTTTTTATGATTAGGTGGAAAATCAATTTTTGCCTCGGTAATCATGTGAATATTATCCAGACTAATTAGAGGAATATGCATAATATCTGATAAGAGATTGCTATAATTTTCAAAATCAGAAACAATAATATTTGGTTTTAACTTTCTTGCAAGTTTAAATAAAGTCCTATATGCCTTTTTAATGTCTGAAGGTGTTGACTTCATACATTGTGTAAATGTTGCAAGATCATTTACCTCATTATTTTCATAAACTGTATTATATACCCCAATTTTATAAACATTATCAAACTTATCATTCAAGTATTCATAGGCCCTGTTTCCAGAGAATATGTACACATCATAGATTTTTGTTAACTTTTCAAGTATAACTCCACTTCTTATTGCATGACCCATACCCTCCCCACATACACAATAAAATATTACTTTTTTATCTGATTTGACAGCTTGTTTTTTAGAAAAAACTACTAAATTAGAGGATGATTCTGATTTAGATTCTGTTGAAACATTATTATTTCCATTAGAATTATTATAACCTGAAAGTTTAGATTTTAAATAAATAGGTTTAGGTTTTTTAAGTTTTTTAGAATTTCCAGTATTTGATTTAGGTCTGTTTTTAAGATTTGCAGATTCATGAATGGCCTTTTGTGAAGAAGTTTTAAGGAGGATTTTATTAGATTTATCGGTTTTATTATGTTCAAAACTATAGTTCAACTCATCTGCTGTTGTTCTTTTTCCTCTAAAATCATTTAAGGTACTTTTACCATATGTTTTAATAAGCGGAAGAAGCCCTTCCTCTTCAAGTCTTCTTGTAGATACAATTACTTTAGGTTTTCTTAAAACTTTAAAATCAGATATTTTAGCCAATCTTTCAATATAATCTGTATCCTCACCAAAATCCAGAGATTCATCAAAACCATTAACTTTTTGGTGTAAAACTCTTTTAACGATTATCCCATAACATCCTGCACCATGAGGTTTGATATTTTCTACGGAAATCATGAATTTATTTGCAAATTCATGTAATAACTTATCAGAGTCCCTGTCTGAGTCAGGCATCATTTGACTAATAGCAATACCCAGATTTCTAGAAGTAAACTCTTCTAACATGTCATTTAAATAGTTTTTTGAAAGTTTTAAATCCGCATCTAAAAATAGTAAAATGTCTCCTTTTGCATATTCTGCACCGTTGTTCCTGCCTTTAGCAGGAAGCCCCCCATCAATGACCATACAACCATATGAATTAGCAATATCCTTTGTTTTATCAGTTGAATTAGCATCAGCCACTATAATCTCATAATCATCAAAATCCTGAGATTTTATACTTTCAAGTAGTCCTGGTAAGTTTTCCTCCTCATTATATGCAGGGATTATAATACTAATTTTCATATTATCACAGAAAATTATTGGTTGAATCTATATATTGAATCAGGAAAAATTAGGTTTAATATTTAAATTACCTAATATTTATTAGAAATATTTTGTTTGTTTAAGTTTATATTAGTTATGTTTTAAATTTGAATTATAATAATTAAAAAGTAAACAAATAAAATTAGGTTTGAAATTTTAAAGAAAAATTTATAGGTCAATGAATAAAAAACAATGCAAAATAAAGAAAAAAAGAGTTTAGACTATAAATAAGAATATGCATTCCACGAAATTGAAAATCCATCACATTTAGAGTCCAGACTGTTTGCAAGACTATTTAATAAAATCATTTCATTGTGATTAGATGACAAATGATAAATATCCCTATTGTTTTCATGTTCTACACTTAAAATTCCATAATCATCTAAATTAATTGAATCATCAGGATTTAAAATGTCCACTTCATAATATGCTGGTTGAGCCATAGCAAATATAAGTGAAAACCGAAGTATAATTATTAGAATTAAAATCAAATGAGGTAGCACAATTTTAACCAAATGTATATCGATATTTTTATTTTTTATAATATGATATGTTTTAGAAAGATCCTGAGAAAGTCTATCTTTAAAAGTCTTTGTATCGACGATTGTTGTAAAACCATTAGGATTATCTGGTTTATTATTATTTTTAAGATTTTCTTTTTCGCCCCGGCTTATAAGTGGTGATAACCTGTCAATTAAATATCCGTTAAATAATATTACTAAACATCCGTATATCCCTCCAACACCTGGAGTTGAAAATATTCCTCCATCCATTATACCAATAATTCCGCAAGTAAAGAAGAATACTGCAAGAATACGACATAGAGCCGTCCTGTTTTCACATGATTTAACCATAGTAATAAACAAGATTAGCATTAATATAAATGAAAATCTAACAACACCCGGAATATAAGGCTCTAAACTATTTCCCAAATGAATACTAGATGGAATATTAGGTATAACTGAAGATACAATAATACCGAAAACAGATTTAAATACATGAGAATGCATTATGCTTGTTGAGGTCATTGAAGGTTCAACAACTACAAAGGTAGAATTAATTGGGAAATTAAGAGTGAATCTAATATAAATCTCAGTAAGTATGCCTATTATACCTATAACAATAAGTAGTACTAATGTTAATTTAAGATAAAAATCATTGGATTTTTTTAAGATATTTAATTTATGCTTTTCAAAAAATCTTGATAAAATTAAAAACAGACCAAATATGCCAAAGAATAGAACATCTTTACCTTTAGATGAACCCATTAAAATTACCTGAAAGAATGGGCGGACAATCACGTCTAAAAAACTTGTAAAATACAACGCGCAAGCAATTACTATTAATATTAGCCCACAGAGATAATATTTATCTATTTTCATTTTATCGCCAAAATATTTAATATATCTTTAAATTCTTGATTTCAATAATTTTTTAATTTTTAATTATAGAATAATCTATTATAGTATTATTATATTAGTATATTATAACTTTTTAATTAAAAAATTTATTAAATAAATTCATTTTTAAAAATATTTATTATTAATGAAAAAAATAATAATTATTATAGTGATAATCCTTGGTGATTGTTTATGAATAATAGAATAGAGATTGCCCGCGAATTTGCAAATACTATAAATTCTGAAGACATTATAAAAATCATTTTATTTGGTTCTGTTGCTCGCGGTGATGACACTGAAGAATCTGATATTGATATTTTAATTATCACTTCTAATTCTGATGAATTAAGTGATGAAATTAATAGTGCTGCAGTCGATGTTATTCTTGAAAAAGATGAATTCATTTGCCCACATGTTATGAGTGAAGAACATTTCAATAAAACAATTAATTATCCCTTTTTAACAAATGTACTTAAGGAGGGAGTAGTAATTGGATAAAGTTACAGATGCTCTTAATGTAGGTAAAGAAAATTTAATATCTGCTAAAGCATTGTTTCAAATTGGACAGTATAGAGATTCCGTTACAATGTCTTATTATGCAATGTATTCTGCGGGTTTAGCATTGTTACTAAAAAAAAGATATTGCCCCATCAACACATGGAGGAACAATGCGACAATTAGCTAAGGAATATGTAAAAACAGGACAATTAGATAAGGAAACTTATGAATTTCTCAATGGAGGAATGGCTGACCGTAATAAGTCTAGTTATGACTATTCCGCAGTTTTCAATGAAAATATTGCCGAAAAATATATTAATAGAGCCGAAAGATTTATTGATGAAGCTGAAAAATTATTATAAATCCTAAATTAAATTAATATTTACTTTTTATTAAACTTATAAAGTTTAAAAAGTTTAAAAAAAAACAACTTTTTTTATAAAAAAAATTCAAAATATAAACCCTTTTCAAGAATATTCTTTATATAAACATGGACTTTGGTAAAAGTATAAAATTTAATTTAAAAATAATCATTGATTTAAAAGGTGTTTAAAATAATATTTACAATTACATACATTATTTATTTAATATTAATTGGAATAATTGTTGGTCTTGCATCAGGACTATTAGGAGTAGGAGGAGGATTTATAATGGTTCCCCTACAATATTTTGCACTTACATCAATTGGTGTTAATAGTGACTTGGCCTTTAAAATCTCACTTGGAACAAGTCTTGCATCAATTATCCCAACTGCTCTTTCAGGAGCATATACCCATAATAAAGAATCTGAAATTGACATATTAAAGCCAGGTATAATGCTTGGAGTATTTGGTATTGTTGGAGGATTTTTTGGTGGATGGGCTGCATCAGTTATCCCAACAGATATTCTTAAAGTCATATTTAGTCTTGTTCTTGTAATCATTTCAATAAACATGCTAATTAAAAAAACCGATAATCATGAAACTAAAATCAATCTGAATATTTATAGTAGTATTTTAATTGGAGTAGTTGTTGGATTTTTAGCAGGATTATTTGGTATTGGTGGTGGAGCATTCATTGTACCTATACTCACCATACTATGTGGCTTTAAAATGGTTGAAGCCATTGGAACTTCAACAATATTTATACCATTTTCAGCCATCGGAGGAACAATTTCATATATAATTGCAGGATATGGAGTTAATACCTTTCCATATTCAGTAGGTTATGTAAATTTAGTTAATTTTATATTGATTATAATAGTTTCAATACCTATGGCTCACTTTGGAGCGAAATTTGCATATAAAATAAATGAAAAACATCTGAAACGTTTATTTGCACTATTTTTAATAATAATTGCACTGAAAATAAGTAATTTACTTCCGTTTTAGATGTAAATTTAATATGATAGGTAATATAATATGTAAAAAAGTGAAAATATTCTAAATTATAAAAAAGTAGTGATTAAAAAGTATTAAATACTTATTAATCTTTTTTAAATTTTAAACGAACTATAAAGTTACACCCATCTCTAATTGTTCAGTTAATTCTTTATACCTGTTTCTGATTGTAACTTCAGTAACACCAGCAATTTCTGCAACATCCCTTTGAGTTTTTCTCTCACCTAAAAGAACAGATGCAATATATAATGCAGCTGCAGCTACACCAGTAGGACCTCT
>CAYQMW010000092.1:0-349 GCA_964418715.1 uncultured Methanobrevibacter sp.
TTAAAATAATGCTTGTTATTATTAATTAAATTATTTTTGATTTGTATGATAATTTTATGGCAACTAAAGTAGTAGAAGTTAAAACATTAAAAATTGGTAAATATGTTGTATTAGATGGTGAACCTTGTAAGATTGTAAGTTTAAGTACTTCTTCACCTGGAAAACACGGAGCTGCAAAAGCTAGAGTAGAAGCTATGGGTGTTTTCGACAATCAAAAAAGAACTTTAACCAAACCTGTTAATGCTAAAGTAGATATTCCTATAATCGATAAAAGAGTAGGTCAAGTATTAGCTCTTCAAGGAACTAATGTCCAAATTATGGATATGGACAATTATGATACTATTGATTT
>CAYQMW010000092.1:359-5528 GCA_964418715.1 uncultured Methanobrevibacter sp.
GGTATTGAAGTAGAATATATTGAAGCTATGGGTAATATGAAAATTATGAGAACTAAAGGTTCCGCGCCTAAATAGTTCTATCCTTCTTTTTTTATTTTTTTTATTAACTTAATTTTGGAAATTTTTTAAAAATTTCTCACTTTATTTTATTTATTTTACTTTTCTTATTTTAATTTCGGTGATTTAATGATTTTTGGCACTCACAACCCTTGTAAATTTGCTTTTGCATCAGAAGAAGATGATTTTGAAAATATCCAAACAGATAATCAAAACACTTGGGGTATAATAGGAGTACCATTTGACAGTACAGTCTCTTATCATGTAGGTTCTAGATATGGTCCTCTCGTTGTAAGAGAAGGGTCTTATTCATTTGAATATTATAATCAACCACTAAAAAGGGAAATGAAAACTCTTTTTTATGACTTTGGAGACTTAAATACTATTCCTGGAAACTGTAAAAAGACATGTGATTTACTTTATCAGACAATTGAAGATCTATTAAATTATAATATAAATCCAATTTTAATTGGTGGAGAACATAGTGTAAGTGAAGGAGCTCTAAGAGCTATAGGATTAAATTCACAAACTAAAGATTTATCTGATATAACAGTTGTTCATCTTGATGCACACAGAGATATTATTGATGATTATTTAGGTGAAAAATATTCTCATGCAACTGTTATGAGAAGAGTTTTTGATTTAAATCCAAAAGAAATAGTTCAAATTGGAATACGTTCATCTTCACTTGAAGAAGAAGAGTTTGTCCAATCAAATTCAGATAAAATAAAAACTTTTGAAGCGGTAGATGTAAAAGACAATATCCAAAACTTAATCAAATATTTAAAAAGTATTGATTCAAAAATTTATCTTTCAATTGATATGGATGTACTTGATCCCTCATTTGCTCCATCACTTGGAAATCCTGTACCTTCTGGAATTGCACCTGAAGATGTTTTGGAAATTTTAATTGCACTTAAAGATAAGGATATAGTTGGTTTTGATGTTATGGAAACAGCTACAGATAAACTTGGGGATATAACTGCTATAACTGCAAGTAAATTTGTATATGATTTTTTATCTTTAATGGGCAGTGAATAATTTTTTTTTTTTTTTTAAAAAGAAGTGTAATTAATTATATTTTTATTGACTTTTTTTTAACTTTAAACTTTATTTTTAAGTTTAAACTTATTTTAACAATTTTAAATTCTCGTCGGGTAGTTTTTATTAAAAATTTTATTTGTTAAAATTTTAATATTGATTTTATAAATTTTTTTATGAAAATTTAATAAAAATCTATTAAATTTAATTTAACTTTATTATTTATATGCAATTTTTAAAATAATTAATCTATTAAGTAATTTATATTATTTTTACCAAATATTTAAATAGATTAATATACTAAAATTTAATATAATATCTTTTTTAGATATAAAATATTTTTTTAAATTTAAAAAGTAGGAGAATAAAAATGTTTAAACGTGAAATAGAACTTTCTGGACATATTATTGATTCATATGTTTTACCAAAAACATTTGATATTATTATGAACAGAGGAGGAGACTTTGACGTTGTAGATATTCAGGTTGGAAAAAATAAATCTGATATGTCTAGAGCTAAAATGATAGTTTATGCAGACAGCATTGAAAAATTAAATGAAATATTAGATGAACTCTCAGCTATTGGTGTTTCAATTTCTGAGATTAAAGAAGCTAATTTAGTTCCTTCTCCCGCAGACCAAGTTCTTCCTGACGGATTTTATTCTACTACACATCATATAACTCATGTATTATATAAAGGCAATTGGTTAATAGTTAGAGATATTGAAATGGATTGTGCTATTGTAATTGATGAAGAAAAAGAAATAGCACATTGTGTACCAATTAGAGGTATTAAAAAAGGAGATAAAATTGTTGTTGGAATTGAAGGTGTGAAAGTTTCAAGTCCACAAAAACCAAGGGGAAAAACCAATGCATTTGAATTTATGGACAGTGATGTTTCTTCTGAAAAGCCTTTAATGAGTATTGTAAGAGATGTTGCAGAGGAAGTTAAGAGAATTAAAAGCAGAGGTGGAAAAATCGCATTTGTTGGTGGTCCTGCTATTGATCACACTGGTACTAATAAAATTGTTGCAAAGCTTATTAAAGAAGGTTTTATTGATGTTTTATTTGCAGGAAATGCACTAGCTACTCACGATGCGGAAATCAATTTATTTGGGACTTCACTTGGTATTAATATAGAAACTGGTGAAATTGTTACAAATGGTCATTCACATCATATGAGGGCAATTAATGCAATTAATCGTTCAGGCTCTATTAAAGATGCTGTTGAAGATGGAACTTTAACCAGCGGTATTATGTATGAACTTATTAAAAATGATGTTCCATTTGTTCTTGCAGGTTCTATTCGTGATGATGGTCCACTTCCTGATGTTATAACCGATGCTGCTCAGGCTCAAAATGAAATGCGTAAATACGTTCAAAATGTAGATATGGTATTTATGGTTGCAACAATGTTACACTCTATTGCTGTAGGTAATATGTTACCTTCAAGGGTAAGTAGTGTTTGTGTTGATATTAATCCATCAACTGTTACAAAACTTGCAGATAGAGGTAGTGCTCAAGTACTAGGTATTGTAACTGATGTTGGTGCATTCTTACCAGTTTTATATGATGCATTACATGAAGTTGATTAATTCAATTTTTAATATTCTTATTTTTTTTTATTTATTATTTTTATTAGCTATTTTTTTGAGTTTTTTCTTGTAAAATTCTTATGAAAACATAAAATTTAATTATTTTTAAATAAATACTATTTTTACTGAGTGGTATTATGGATAAAATTATAGTTGCTAATATTGTGGATGTAGAATTAAATGATATTTACCCTTGTGAGATTCACATTACAGATGGATATATTGAAGAAATAATACCTATTGCTTCAACAGACCCTAATGATGTTAATTTAGATTTTGAGGGGATTTTACTTCCAGGATTTATTGATAGTCATACTCATATTGAAAGTAGTATGCTTACCCCTAGTAATTATGCAAAAGCAGTTCTTCCTCATGGAACTACTTCTGTAATTGCAGATGTTCATGAAATCGCAAATGTTTCAGGGCTTAAGGGTGTTAATTTTATGATTGAAAATGGTAAAGAAGTACCATTTGACTTTTTTTATGCTGCACCAAGTTGTGTGCCGGCTACTAGTTTTGAAACCTCTGGAGCTATCCTTGATAGTGAAACAGTTAATATTATTTTAAAATTAAATGAAGTTGTTTCTTTAGGAGAAATGATGAATTTCCCTGGTGTTTTAGCTGGTGATGAAGAGGTTTTAAAGAAGATTGAATATGCTAAAAAATTAAATAAACCTGTTGATGGTCATGCTCCACTTTTAACTAGTGAAGATATAAAGAAATATATTGATGCAGGTATATCTACTGACCATGAATCTTCTCTTTTTGATGAAGCTATTGAAAAGAAGAAGTTAGGTATGAAAATTATGGTACGTGAGGGGTCATCTGCTAAAAATTTTGATGACTTATTGAATAAAAATGACAGGCAAATTTTCTGGGCAAATGAAGAAGATGCAAAAAACCTTTCATGTGAGGATTATAATATTTTAGTAAAAAATCCAATATTTGACTTTTTAGTTTCAGATGATAAAAATTCACTGGACCTTTTAGATGGTCATTTGAATCTTTTAATAAAAAGATTAATTGAAACTGATGTTTTCCCAATAGAAGCAATTAAAATGGTAACTCTCAATCCATCTAAACATTATAATTTAGATGTAGGTATTATAGCAGCTGGCATGAAGGCTAACTTTGTGCTTATTGATAACTTTGAAAATTTCAATATTTTAAAAACCTTTGTTGGTGGGGAAGTAGTATATGAAGATGGAAAAGTATTGTTTGATGCTAAAGAGGCAGAATTTGATAATACATTTAATTTATCAGAAAAATCTCCAGAAGACTTTGATGTAAAAATTGATCTAAAAGAGGGTAAAGTTAAAGCTCTTGTAATGAAGGTTATGGACGGGTCTCTTATAACAGATAAAACCATAAAAGAATTGGAAGTTAAAGATCATATAATCCAGGAAAACATTGAAAGGGATATTCTAAAAATTGCGGTTGTAAATAGGTATGGTGGAGATACAGTTGCAAATGGTTTTGTAAAAGGTTTTGGAATAAAAGATGGTGCTCTTGCATCTTCAGTTGCACATGATTCTCATAATATTATTGTAGTAGGTACAAATAAATATGACATGGCTAAGGCGGTAAATAGAATTGCTGAAAATCAGGGTGGTTTGGCTATTATGAGTAGAAGAAAGGAGATTAATGAATTACTGGAATTACCAATTGGAGGTTTAATGTGTAATGATGATGCTTCAACCGTTGCACTAAAACTTAAAAACTTACAAAATATTATTAAATTACTTGGAAGTGAATTGAAAGCTCCATTTATGACTATGTCATTTTTAGCACTACTTGTAATTCCTTCAATAAAAATCTCAGATAAAGGTTTATTTGATGCTGATGAATTCCGCTTTATTGATATAGTTCAAGAAATAGTGGAAGAAGAAAAGGATAATTAGCCATAAATTAATTAAACATTATAGCCATTTTCTTTTAACTGTTTTTCTAATATGTCAATGGCTTCTTTATCCCTATTTGTTCCTACCTTTTTAACTACACGTTTGTCTTCATGGAATCTATTAATATAATATTCTTTTAAATCATCATCTACCATATCAATACGTGTATAATTTACAAGGGATTCTATTAACATATATAATCCACGGTTAACTATTTGAGGACATTCTTTATTTTTAACAATCTCTTTAACTTCAGCCTTAACAACTATTGACAGTCCGTCTGAATTAACAGGATCATTTTTTTTACGTGCTTCTTTTAAAGTTGTAACTTTACATTTAAGGTATGCATCACAATCTTTTAAAACAGGAAAATCATCATTTGTAAAGTATTCTTCTGGAAGATCTCCGATTGTTGATAAGGTAAATATTTTAGGATTGTTTGTAATATTTGATATAAACTCACTGTTTTTTATTATATTTTTTTCAGTATGTCTTGTTGTAAAAATTATCATAATTATTTCATTTTAAATATATTCAATTTTTGTCAATCATCTTAGTAAAACTGAAAAGAAAATT
>CAYQMW010000092.1:5538-8818 GCA_964418715.1 uncultured Methanobrevibacter sp.
ACCAGGTCAACATGGTCATCTCCTTCCAGACCCTCTTCTGGCAGATCTCCGATTGTTGAGAAGGTACATATGTGAGGATTGTTTGTAATATTTGATCTAACCTCCCTGATTTTTATTATATTTTGTGCAGTATGGCTTGTTGTAAAAATTCTCATCATTAGTTCATTTTCACTATATGCAATTGTTCCAATAGGTGCAGCATTTTTACTACCGTCAGGGGAGATTGTAGTAATAACAGTTTCGTATTGGCTTCCTTTTTCCATACCTACAGATTTAATATTTACAGTCATACTATCCTCAATAAATTTTTAGTTTATTTCAAATTTATTTTTTTAATAAATTCATAAATATCTTTAATTATTTATATTATTTAGATTTATATTAAATTAATTTATTACTTATTATTCTTTTTGATTTATAAAGTATTAATAAAATTATTTATATTAATAAAAATATAAATTAAATAAATCTATAAATATAAATCCATAATTAGAATTAGATGGATATCAAAAGTTAGTATTTAAAATCAAAAGTTAATATTTAAATTTAATTAAATAATTTAATTCATTATTAAATAATTCAATCTCATTTTGCATTGAAGGTTAATTTTTATTAATCGGATTGAAAATTTAAATTTTAACTTAAATGAAAAGTTTTAAAATAAAAAAATAAAGATTATCGAAGTATTATTTAAATTATATTTTAGGGGATACTATGAAATATAAAATGTATGATGAAATTATGGAGCAAAAAGATGCATTAATTAAAACATTTGAAAGTGAGGCATCTTTATTAGATACAGTTTCATCAATTGTTGAAGAGAAAGACAAAATATATTTAGTTGGTTGTGGAAGTTCAATTTCCACTTGTTATTCAGTTAGAGATGCATTAGCTGCATGTTCAACATTAGATGTAACTGTCTTTACTGGTTTTGAATTTAATTATAATAAAAAATTAATTAGTGATGAGAATTCCATAGCTATTTTCGCATCACAATCTGGTGAAACTGGTGATACTGTAGCAGCTTTAAGGAGAGCTCAGGAATTTAATATTCCTACAGTTTCTATTTCAAATGAACCAGATAGTACTATGACTAAAGAAGCAGATTATTCTATTGTATCAAGAGGAGGTAAAGAAACTGCAATTTTAGGTACTAAAACCTATGTTACACAACTTGCATGTCTTTATCAAATATTATTTAAGGCATCTGACTATGAAAATAAAGGCAAGCTTTTAGATGATTTGAAAAATATTCCATACTTACTTGATGAGCTTCTAGAGTCTACTCATGATGAAAGTAAAAAATTAGCTGAACTCTTTAAAGATGAAGAGATTTTCTATTGTCTTGGTAGTGGATGTAACTTTGGTCTTTCATATAAATTAGCTATGACTATGTTTATGGAAGGTGCTATTAAACATGCATGCCCATTATATTCTGCAGAATTTAGACACGGTCTTATTGAAAGAGCAGAAAAAGGTGTTCCTGCAGTATTTTTAAATTCCGGATTTGAATCAGATGTAATTACAGATAAAGCAATTGCCTTCTCAGAAAAACTTGAAATGAACTTGATAATTTACAATTTATCTGATTATGTAGATGATGATTTTGATAAATTATTATCTCCATTTGTATTTATTGCACCACTTGAATGGTTCATTTATTATTTGGCACATTTCAATAATGAAGATCCGGGCAGTACAAGACATATTGGAAAAGTTAGATATGATTAATATTTTGAAAAATTTATTAATTTTTAATATATAACTTTTTTAATTTTTATTAATTAATTTTTATTTTTTCTTTTTTACTTTTATAATAACTATTTTTAATTGAATAATTTTCAGTTTTTATAGCATTTTTTAAAGTTTTTATATTTTTTATCAAAAATTATTTTTCATTGAATATTTTTTTAAAGGATTTTTTATTTTTTTTTAAATTAACATTTTTTGAATAATTTGGAATAAATAGGCAAATTTTATATAATAATTAAGTTAAATAAATTAAATAGAATAAATCATTTCTCAATAAAAGACATGTTTTATTTGAACCTAAAAAACTTATTGTTAGTTTTTTAGTATGCTATCGATTAATGTTAAATATTGATAATTCTTTATTTTGCATTAGTGTGCGTAAACTAAAAAAGAAAGTTAACTGTTGGGAGAATATTATGGCTAGAAAAAATATAAAATATTTAGCAATTTTAGCGTCTCTTTTTGTACTTTTCTGTGCAGTTTCTGCTGTAGGAGCTGCAGATATTAGTGCAGACGACACTCAACAAGCTAACTCTAACGATAATGCTGATAATGCAGGAAGCAGTACTGGAGCATTCTTAGAAGCAGACTTCCAAATGGATGATTTTGTTGCTACTGATGCTGAACAAGGTCAAGTCCCTGATGCTGATTCTGATAATGACCATGCTGACATTGATAATGTGGATGATGATGGTTTCGGAGAAACTGATGATCCAAACAATATCGATGATGGTGATATAGGATTAGGAGAGGAGGACGGACCTGTTGTCCATATTGGTGGAAGTACTGACACTAATGATGTTGATGAAGTTGACATTGATGATGTAAGTGCTGATATTGATACTGACGATGCTGCTGATGCTGGAACTGACGGTTCTAGCAATGATGTAATTGAAGATGCATTTGAGGGAGTCATGACTAATGAGAACTCAAATGCTGTTGCTAATTCTCTATCAGGATTATCAAACGAACAGTCTACTGCTTTAGCAAATGCGATTAGAGACGTTACAAGTCAAATGTCTGCTGAAGATGCTGTAGCATTAGCTACTGCTTCAGATGAGGAAATTGAAGAAATGTCTGAAAAATTATCCGAATCTGTATCAGATGATGATGACTCTATTGACGTTAATATAGTTGCTCAAGCATTATCTTTAGGTAGTATGGCTTTAAGTGCAAGATATATGAGAAAAGATGAAGATGAATAGGTTAAACCTATTTATTTTCTTTTTTCCATTATTTTTTAAAACCATTTTTTTATATTTTTACTTATTTTTACTTATTTTGTTTTTGTTTTCTAAAATCAGTTTTAATTATATGCTATTTAATTATTAATTACTTATTTTAAATTATTTATTAAAACAATATGAACAAAAGAAAATTAATGCAGAATTAGATTTAGAAAAAAGAAAAGAATTATTGTATGAAAAAGAACCTCATTTAAGAGAAATTGAAGATAGCTTAAATAAATTAGCTATAAACACTTCTAAAAATATTTTAAAAACTGGATCTTCTTCTCTTGAAGAATTAA
>CAYQMW010000093.1:0-8642 GCA_964418715.1 uncultured Methanobrevibacter sp.
TTAAAATATCATTTTGATCCAAAAAGAACTTTCAGATTAGTTTTATCCAAATTGAAATTCAAGTCTTGGATATCATCAACAATTGAAATAATTAAAATAGGCCTTCCAGGAGCAAGTATGGGCTTTTTTAATGTATTATTAATTTATGTCATGAATTTAATTGTTGGTGGAGTTTTAGGGGAATTAGGTTTGGACATATTCAATGTATGCGTGGTTGCATTATTAATAATAAGTATTTTAATTATGGGATTTGCCGAAACATTATCTTCCATTGTTCCTATTTATTATGGACAAAATGATTTTTATAACCTAAATCACATTGTGCGAAATTCTGTTAATGCCTAATGATGGATTAGTGGAAAATGCGCTTAGGCTATACTCATTGGCGTTCATACCTATGTCATTTTCAACTATGTTATTGTTTTATTATGAAGGAATTGAAAGAACTGTGGAATCTGGTATTATTACAATCATTTCAGAGTTCCTTGGACCTTTAATCTTTACATTCCTATTATATCCATACATAGGCATCACCAGTGCTTGGATATCTTTCCCATTAGGTTTTATTTTATCAATAGTTGTTGTTGCTATTTATGTAAAAATAATTCTAAGAAACGACAGCGAATATTATGGACTGTTTTTCATTAGAAAAGGATTAATCGAGAAAAGTAGAAATTACACTATAAAAAGCAAAAATGACAATATGAAATCTGAAATGTTTAATCATTTAAAGAGTTTAAATGTGGAAAATTCATCTATTGAAACATTGGATAAGATAATAAATACTATTTTCGATTCAAACAATGAAAAAATCCATGTGGAAATATTATTAATTGACTATGGTGATAAAATAACTATCAATATGAAGGATGAAGGAAAAAGAGAAGTAATGAAGGATATTGAAAAATCCTATCCTCAAGATAACCTCAAAGTTAGTGAAGTATTAGGATTTAATAATATAGAATATGAAATTAATATGCAACCATCCAATTGAGGGCTATTAATTTATATTGTGAAAAATATATATTTATTATAAAAGTGAGATTGTCTTTTATTAGGATCCTATTTGGTTTTCATGACCAAGTTTTTTTAATCTTTTTTTAGCTTCCATACGAATAAACTCTTCAGAATCATTTTTAGCAATATATTTTAAAGCAGAATCCTCTTTAATCTTAAAAACAGCGGTTATACGACAATATTTATCCTCATCATTTTTAGCAACATAAAATAAAACATCTTCATTTTCTATTTTTTTAATTGCTTTTTCGCGAGTTTCAGGAAAGTGGTGGTTTTTAGCTATATTAATTAATATTTGTTCATTATTTGTTTTTCTTACAATTTCCATTTCTTCATATACTTTATCAGGATACGGAAACAAACTTGTCATTTTATCAGCTAATTATAATAATAGATATGTGGACCATATCTATAACTTGTTACCACAGTTCATACAGAAATTTATATCTCCTTCAATGGGCGTTCCACATTTTGAACAAAATTTAGGTTTATTTTCTACATCAAACCCTCTTTTTCCAATATTTTCTTCATTAAGAGTGTTATTATCATTGGATATTTGGGTTTTATTTGCTATAGGATTCCCCATTAGTTCTGCTTTTTTCATATCAAATTCTTCTTTAGTTAATAACCCTCGTTCATATAAATCTGCATATTTAAGTAATTCATCTGCATTAGAGTTTGTTGAATTATTTTGAGGAATATTGTGTGATTTTTCAATATAGGATTCATAAGCATTATTCATTAATTCAAAATTTTCCTTAGTAACGAATTTTAATTGGACATGTTCAGCACTTTTGGTATTAAGTATAACACTACTTGATGCGTGAAGCCTGCCCCTAGCATCAAAATCTACACTGGCTATATTATCGAAATAAAGTTTACGGGTTCCCATTTTTGATTTAAGAAAATAACTTTCCTTGATAATCTCAAAATTATCATTGTTAATTATTACATATGCAGTATCTACATTTCTTTGTTTTTGGTTAGTGATAGTGCTATATTTTATCTCCTCTATTGAACATTTAAACCATTGTTTATTGCTTAAATCAACATCAAATTTTTTTCAATCTTTTGTTGCTGATTTAATTTTTTATCAACTTTTTTTTCAGAAGTTACTTCATTTTTAGCATTTTCAAAAGCCATATCCTCAAATGTCTTAACATCAGAGATTTCCAAAATCTCCCCAATTAATTCATAAGCTCTTTGCATCACATTATCCGGAGTTAAATCTCCGTTTTTAGCTTCATTTAATAATTGTTTCCTAATTCTAGTCCCAACAAAACCTATTTTTGCCCTTGGACACCCATTAAATATCAATAAGCGAGAAAATTGTCGCTGTGTTTTAAAAGTGCTTGCTATATTTTCATTTATTATCCCTTTAATTTCTTTTAGGTCATTTATATTAGATTTTTGCAATGTCATATTTATTCACCCCTATTTTTTAATTAAGTTTTTTTTAAATTATCAATTTCATCTTTTAATTCTTGATTTTCTTTTTGAAGAATTTTTATCTCATTCATAATACTTTCAGTTTTATCTTCCATATTTCCATTAATTTCATCTTTTAATTTTTGATTTTCTTTTTGAAGAATTTTTATCTCATTCATAATACTTTCAGTTTTATCTTCCATAGTTTCATTAATTTCTGATTTAATGTCATCATCATCACTTTCTATTATGCGATCAGTTAAAAATGAAGAGAAGCTGAAGTACCTAAATAAACCCCTGCAACAATAATACCTATAGCTTTTCCACGGTTTCTTCACTAACTGCCAATACCAATATAGCCATTTCAGCAACATTAGCTAATGAAACACTAATACCCTGAACAACTCTAGATAATAAAAACATTTCAGAAGAAATAGAAATACAACATAAAATAGAACCTATTACCAATAAGGAATATCCTATAATTAATGTTTTTTTACAACCAAATTTGCCTGAAAGCTGACCAAATGGAAGAGTAAATATTGTTGTAGTAAGGAGAAATATTGTTGGAATCCAATTTTGAATAAGATTGTTCATCCCAAATTCCATACCAATATCTGGAAGGGCAATAATAATCCCATTTAATACAAATACACAGAAAATGAGGTTATAAATGCAATTAATACAATATACTTTTCCAATTTTGATTCCATAAAAAATACATATTCCTACAGATATATTTAGCCCTATTTTTTATTGAAAGTATTATTTAAAAACTCATAACCCTGATTTAATAAAGAGAAGAACCCATCAAAATTTTTATCATGAATACTTACTCTGAAATCTTCCATCATAGCATCAATATCTCTTAAAACTGTTTTATTACTATAATCAGTTTTTGTAAGATAATGGACCTGAACAGCATAATTAGTATCATCTTGGGTGAAAACATAATTTATACCAATACAGTCCCATTGAGTATCAGAATCACGGGTCGGATTATAAAAATACTGTTTAGAAATATCTTCCCCACTGTAAGTACAATTTGAAGTATTTAAAATAACATATGACCCTTTTTCCATCGATGCAAATTTAGACTGCGAAATATTAGTTATATGGTCTTCAGGCCAATCTTCAAAAACATCCCATATTAAATAACCATTGTAAACAGAAAGATTTGATTTCGCACCACTAATGTTTAATTCAGATGTGGCATTCCATCCATTAGGAACAATAACTTCAGAATGCCCTGCATCTGTAGTTTTATCCATTGAAAATGCTAAAAAAGAATTTATAGCAGCCATATTACAAATTACATATATTAATAAAATTGTTAATAATGTTGAAACAATCATATCTCTTTTTCTCATTAATCATTCCCTCGGTGTTCTGTTTTATCCCAAGTTCTCTCTCTTCTTGTTATCATAACAAACATAGTTCTAAAGAATAATGGAATTAAATAAAAACAATAAGCCCAGTATTCTACCAGATCAATTAAAAATTGTAAATATCTTTTATCATCACGTACAAGTGCAAGACCAATTCCAGGTAAAAATGCAACAGCAGATAAAACACCAATAATTAGTGGAGCATCCATTCTTACAATACTTGGAAGTCCCATTAAAGCCCATGCAACGAAATTTAATAGGAATAACAAGAACCCTACAAAAATAAATAAATTAAATGCATATGTTGAAACATGTGAAATAATTCCCAGTTTCTCTACAAGAGGTAATCTTGAAGCTAAAATTTTTGGAGAATAAACAAATAATGTTTCAAAGTTTCCAATTGCCCAACGGGTTCTTTGTTTAAACAGATTATTCCATGTTGTAACTGCTTCTTGATAAATTGCAACATCAGGACAATATCTAACCCCTCCACCATTTAATGCTATTTTAATACTTAAATTTAAGTCTTCAGTAACTGCAAAACCATCCCATTTACCTGCAGCTATAACCGCATCTTTTTTAGTGAATTGGCCATTTCCACCTAAAAATCCATTATATCCCAAATTATCTTTAGCCCTAAGTACATTACCAAAACCTGCAAATTCAATATCCTGCATTTTTGCAACAAAGTTCTCATCCTTATTATACATTCTAACTCTAGATTGTACACCTGCAACCTTATCATTATTTAAATAAGGAATAATTGTAGATAAGTAATTTTTATCTACCCTTGTATCTGCATCAAATACCCCAATAATCTTACCTACAGATAATACTAATGCATCATTTAAAACAAAACCTTTACCCTTTCCAGATTTTGGCGGTTTTCTAGTGATAATTCTAAGATTATCTATATCACTTTTAAGAGATTCTAAAATTTCACCAGTTGAATCAGTTGACCCATCATTTACAACAATTATTTCAAACTGCTTTTTACCTTTATAAGTATAATCCATATTTGCAATACTTCTAACAGTTGCTTCTATAGTATACTCCTCATTATGTGCAGGGATAAAAACTGATACATATGGTGGAACCTTATATGCAGTAACCTTTTCTTGTTTTTTAAGACTAACTATAGCTAAAATCAGGTTATTTACTGCAGGGATAAAGATAATCCATTGCATGAAAGTAACATTCCTTGTATAAATTCCAATGACAATCAATGCCAAAGATAAAAATAAAAGAAGTGAGGAATAGGATTTTTCAACTATAAGTTCTATGTTTTTTTCATTTAAAACATTTTCAAAATGTTCTACTGCACGGATATTTTTATAATGGGTTTTATATGCTACTTCAAGTGCGAATTTAATCTGATCGTATGAATAGGATTCTAATATAAAACCATAATTAGACATTAAAAATTCATCTGAATCTAAGTCGTCAAGATCTTTACAGATATAAATCATTGGAATATTGTCTTTAGCCAATTTTCTTCCAAGTTCAACCCCATCAAAGTATTTGTTTAAATGAAAACTAATGAAAATAATATTTGGTTGAGCCTTTTCTATTTTCTCATATGCTTCAACACCGCTTCTGGAAATACCTTTTACTTCATAGTCTAAATCAGATACAACTGTTTGAATTTTATTTATGAGATTCTCATTATTAGATACAATATAAATTGAAGGTTTTGTATTCTCAACTAAAGCTAATTGATTAAAACGCTCGTGATTAAGATTAGAGAATTCCTCCTTTGCAAGTTTATCTAATTGATTTTCATCCATAATTAGTCTCCTAAATGTGCCAAGGCCCCAAGCAAGTAAAATTAATATTTTAAAAATAAAATAAATCTTGTCATTAAACAGTTTTATAATTAATCTTTTACAAAACCATGTGCTAAATTGATCTTTTCAGATTCAATACGTGATCTGTTTAATGCAATTTCTACATTTCTTTTCAATACCCTTTTATCAAAAGGTTTTCCAATAAATGCATATGAAGGTACATTAACCATAGCATTTGTAAATGTAGTAATATCCGTGTTTGCAGTAAGATATATTACAGGTAAATCTAATTCTGCTATAAGTTCTGCAACTTCAATACCAGTAATATCTCCTTTTAATTGAATATCCATAATAGTTAAATCAGGTGATTTTTCAGCAGCAATATTTAATGCATCAATAGCATTATCAACTACAGCAACGATTTCATAGCCTAAATCTTCTAAATTTAGTTTGATATCAAGTGCAGTAACTGCTTCATCTTCAACAATTAAAATTTTAGTTGTCATTATACCCTAACCTAATTTGATTCATAGGATAATCCCTTATAATTTATGAACTATTTAAATATTTATTAATGTTTATATATTAAAATTTCTATTAATTTATAGCATTGAAAAATAAGAAAAATTAAAAAAATGATAAAGATAAATCAAAAAATAAAACAAAATAGGAAAAATTTTAAAAAAATTAGTAAATTTAACCAAAAAAAATAAAGTAAAGGCCAATTATAAAAAAAATTTGATAAATAAAATTACTCCCTAAATGTACGTGGAGTAATTGTACGTGGAATATTTTTATGGAATTCTCCCGCTGTATCAACTATTTCAACACAAATATCTCCGATTCTCTCAAATGCCTTAACTACCCTGGATATATAAATATAATAATTAGAACGTTCTTTATCATCAAAGGAAGTTTCTGCCATTTGTGTTGCAATTTGACCCATTGAATCTTTTTGAAGTTCATGAATCTTTTCTTCTAAGTCCATTACATCTCCTTTAAGCTCAATTTTACCTTTTAAAAAAGCTTCCATAGAATAATCAATCATCTTTTCATTTAATTTGTGCATTTTTCGAAAATTTTTTAAAAGATCTTCATCTGCCTCATAAACATCATTTACAACAAATTTAGCAATATGGCCGCAGTAATCTCCAATACGTTCTAAATCATATGCAATCTCATTATAAATTACAGTTTTTGAAAAATGAGATTGCTGATTAATACTAACTACTGTTTCAACAGAAGTTCTAACCTTTTCAAAAATATTGTTAGTTGTAAAATCCATTTTTAAAGCTTCTTCCGCCTTTGTATAATCATTTTCAAGTAAGGATTCAACTGAAATTCTTAACTCCTCTTTAACATGATTTTTCATACTTTTTAACATACTGGTAATTAAAAGATTACCTGAATGTTGGGAGGAGTCAATACTGGTTTCAAACCTATCTGCAATTTTTTCATAAGTATCTAAATCAATTACATAGGACCTTTTAACTACACCCTCTTTAATTAAAGGCTGCATTAACTGAGTAACATAACGACGAGTAATCCCTAATCTATCTGCAATTTCCTGCTGTGTAGAAGGATTCTCATATAATATTACATCTAAAATATCTTTTAAAGTTCGATTGCTTTTACTAAGCATATACCCACCTAAAATATATTATAACTTATTTCTCATTATGAGAAATATTGTTCAATATAAGTATAATTTTCAAATAATTTAAAACTTATTGATTTGGTTTAAATTGGTAAAATAAGTTAAAATAAAAAAATAAAAAATAGGAAAAATAGGAAAAAAATAGAAAAAGAAAAAAGATATAAAAAGGAGTTTAACGTTTTTTATTTGAATAGAATTTTAAAGAGTCTGTAGAAGTGTTTATAGTGTTTTCGTGACTCTTTTGATTTGAATTAGGATTATTGTTTTTAGGGTCTTCTGGGATTTTATTGCGATTTTCTAATCTGGAAGATACCCTTTTATTGATATTGTTCGGAGTATTTTTAACTCCTTTATAGCTTTTACTGTGATTAATATTATGAGGTTTAATATTATCAGATTTAAAATCTGTTCTATTTAGATTATTAGTTTTATTCTTTGACAATTTAAATCTATAAAATACAATGGTGGAAAGAACATAAATTAAAATTAAACAGATAATTACTACTAATATAAAACATGAATCAAAAAAGACATCTGCAAATCCACCAAACTCAAATACAAAATCGTCTAAAAATCCCCATAATATAAGAGCTATACCTGAAAATACAATTAAAAGTCCATTGACCTTTCTAATAGTTCTCTTTTCAAATGAAGGATATATTCCCATAACTATTAAACCAATACCCATAATTTTAAATAAATTATCATTTGTTGCCCCTTCAAGATGTGAGAAAATATCTACAAAATCGGGAAGTAATTGAGTAAACAAATAAGAAAGCAAAATGAAAAGAATAACTACAAGTGGCAACATATAGAATAAATCTAAATCAAGCTTATCTTTAGATAAATCTAAATTCACACCATATTCCTTTTTGGCAATAGATTTTTCATCAATATAACCTTGAATAGCATTATACAATACAGAAGATATAACTGAACCTATAACAGTACCTGTTAAACCTAAATAAGAAGTTAATAAAACTAAAACACCAGATGTAAGACCTGCTGCAACAATTTTAAAAGTTTTAACCATTATATCATCTCTACTGTATTTAATCAATTAAGTTATTTTAAAAATAGATAAATTTGAAAATATTTTTTCCTATTATTATTAATTAATATTATATTATAAAAAGATTATCCAAAAATAGAAAAAAATAAACAAAATATAGAAAATATAATAAAAAAATAGAAAAATTTCTAAGAGCTTTAGGGGGGATTCGAACCCCCGACTTCCACCTTACCAAGGTGGCGCTCTACCAGCTGAGCCACTAAAGCACGGGAATAAAATTTAAAAAGTTTTAGTGCAAGGGAAGGGATTCGAACCCTCGAAGGCCTACACCAGAGGATCTTAAGTCCTCCCCC
>CAYQMW010000094.1:0-3022 GCA_964418715.1 uncultured Methanobrevibacter sp.
TAAATTTAAATTATAAATAACATAAAAAAAATATATAAATATTTAAGATTGTGTCACATAATATTATTAAAATTTGAATTCATTATATTAAAAAATTTAAATAAAAGATTATACATGAGATATATCTGTATAATCTGATATTTCAGAGTTAAAAGTACATAAATCATTTATATTCAAATCATGTACATCTCTATGGGATGTGATTCTTGCAAAGGTCTTCAACTCTTCTGTAGAAACTCTTAAATAATTTTCAACCCTTTTTGCTGCAATTTCAATATGATAATTTTTCCGTAAATCCTCATTTTGTGTTGCAACACCTACTGGACAATTACCAGTATGACATATTTTATACTGTTGACAAGCTGATGCAATTAAAGCAGCTGTTCCAATTGCAATAGCATCAGCACCCATTGCAAGAGCTTTTGCAAAGTCAGATGAAACTCTAAATCCTCCAGTAATATTTAAACTAATATCTGAATTATTTTCATCTAAATATTTACGTGCTCTACTTAATGCATAAATTGTTGGAACTGAAGTTGAATCTCTGATAAGTTTTGGACTAGCACCAGTAGATCCGCCTCTGCCATCAATTGTTACAAAATCAGCTTTTGATTCCAAGACATATTCTAAATCTTGTTCTATTTTTCCTGCAGCTAATTTTATTCCTATTGGTCTTCCATCAGAAGTTTTTCTAAGTGAGGACACTAATTCTTTTAAATCCTCTTTAGAGTTAATTTCTGGAATATTTGCTGGTGAATGTATATCTTCCCCTACAGGTTTACCTCTTATATTTGCAATTTCTTCTGTTACTTTTTCACCTTGAAGCTGTCCTCCAAGGCCAGGTTTTGTGGATTGGCCTATTTTTATTTCTATTGCATCTGAACTTTTTAGGTTTTCTTCACTTACAGAGTATTTATTTGGCACATATTCAAATATGTATTTATATGCATTATCTTTTTCCTCAGGTAAGATTCCTCCTTCACCACTACATTGAGCTGTTTTAACGCTTGCTGATGCTTTAGCAAGTGATATTTTATTTTCCCTGGATAATGCACCAAATGACATATGAGTAATATAGATTGGTGTTTCTATAATTAATGGTTTTTTAGCATTTTTTCCAATAATTGTTTGAGTGTTTACATCTACATCTGATTCTAATGGCTGTGGATTTAGTTGAGATCCAAGTATTAATATATCATCCCAATTTGGCATTGGAAAATCAGTATACATTGCAGATACTAAGGAGTTACCAGAAATTGCCATTTCATGAATTTCATTCATCCCCCTTATACTAGCATCACTTTTTGCAAATTCTTTAGGATATGCCAAATCCATTTTCTTATCTGCAAATGAATTGGTGGATCTTTCTTCTTCAAATTCAACATAATTTGTATAATCAGCACCACAAATAGGACAATTACCTAATTCCTTTAATGACAAACCTGTTGCTTCTTCATTATGTATATGACCACATACAAGACATTTATATATCATTTTTTTCACCTTTAATATTAAAATATTTATTTAAATTATAAATTCATAAGATAAAATTATAAAAAAAAATAGAGTTATTGATAAACAGTACTTCTTTTATCTATATATCCATATAAACATTATTATTAACAATTTTAAAACAAATACGATAATTACCTGCCCTAGAACGTTTATAAGGAGGATATTTTATAACTGAACTATATTTTTTATTATAATGATCATTACCAATTTCCAATATTGCTTTTTCTATAATCTTATAATGTTTAGGATTCTTTTTATAAATTTTTTCAAATGTTTTTAGAACACTTGTTCTAATAAGCACTTCCATTTTTGTTCCTACTCTCTTTTAATATAATTTATTAATTCTTCTGCAGATTCAAATTCTTCATAATCCTCAGTTTCTAATGATTTATCAGCTTCAATTAGTTCTTTAATTTCCAAATATTCCTCATTTCTCTCTAGTAATCTTTCAATTATTGTATTAAAAGATTCATTTTTCTTGCCAATATCACATAATCTTTGATGTGTCATATCACTCACTCTTACTAATTTACTCATATAAACCCCTCAGAAATTTTTTGAAATAAATTATAAATTTATATATAGTATATAAAATTTAATATATAAACTTTGTTTACATAATAAACATTGTAAATATAAATCCCATCTTCTTATACGATAAAAATTTAGAAAAATATGGAATTTTTACTTCGTTAAACTATACTATAACGAACTAAAAAAATATAGACAAAAAAAATCTATCAAAAATAGCATAAATTAACTATTACATATAGATGATAACTACTCATTTTAACATTTTTTATAAATTTAAAAATTCATGTGATTTTTCCTTAATTTTACACTTGAAATTGTACTGTAATAATTTTTGTATATTTTTCTATAAAAAAGTAATAATCCTGAAGAAAAATTTAAAAATATTACAAAATATATTTACTAGTAATACTTTTTTCATTAGAAAAATTTCCATCAAAAATCAGATTTTGAAAAAAAAATAGTGAAAATACAAAAACTGTGTAAATTACTTAAATTACAAAAATCACAATATTTTAAGACTTATTTAATCAATAAAATTTTTATATGTATGTTTTTATTTTTAAATTTAAAAATGATCGAAACATTAATAAAAATAATAAAATATTATTTGTTATATTAAAATTCAGCCAATTCTATTAATTTTCTAAAATTTAATAAAATTCATAATAAGTATTACTTTTAAGTTAAAAAGTATTACTAAAAATAAGTATTACTAATATTTAAAAAAGTAATACTTATTAGCAGTATTACTAAAATGTCAAAAAAGTATTACTTTTTTTAAGTATTACTAATAATAATAGAAAGTAATACTTTTTCTTAGTATTACTTTCAAATCATATAAGTAATACAAAATAAGAAATCCCATAAAGATTAACAGAAAATATGAAAATTAAAAATTAATAAAATTTATAAGAAAAATTTTATCAAAAATGGTGAAAATCAACAACTACATATATAGGAATAAAAATTTATT
>CAYQMW010000094.1:3032-8636 GCA_964418715.1 uncultured Methanobrevibacter sp.
AGGAATACACTCAAAAACAGCAATACAACAATTATCTGAGAACTGAATTTTTCAGGCCCCTAAATAAATTATTAAAAAATATAAGAAAATATGGAATTTAATAAAAAAATAAAATTTAATAAAATAAAAAATACAAAATAAAAATAGATAAAAAAATAATCATGAAATCAATAAGAAAAATCATCAAAATCATAGGAGATAAAATATGGGTTTATTTGGTTTTTTAAAAAAAGATAAAAAAGAGGAATCTTCAGATAATAAATTAAAAGACATTGACATAGAAGACATTGAAGATTATGAAGATGAAGAAATATCAATAGAAGATTATTTAAACTCTGATGAATTAACCAATAAACAAAAACAACAAATATTATATAAAAACTTTGCAGAAAACTCAGAAAACAGAAATGAAAGATTAATTGCTATAAATGAAATTATGGATGTTAATATGCTAAAAGATATAGCACTTAATTTTAAAGATCGCTATTCTAGAATACTTGCAGTTGCAAAAATCGAAGATGAAAGCATATTAAATGAAATAGCAGAACAATCTCCATATAGAGAAACAAGACAATTAGCATATGAAAGACTTGGTAAAAAAGATAAAGCAATAGCTGAACTTTTAAAAGGTCAAAATAAAAAGGATATTGTCAATAAAGCATTAGATGAATTAGATGATGAAAAAGTATTAACTGATATTGTAATTAATTCTGAAGACAAAAAAGCAAGAAAAGGGGCACTTGCCAAAATCACAAATAAAGACTTTTTAGAAGAAATTGCAATAAAATCTCAAGATGAATCTATCAAAGAACAAGCAATTAAAGAAATTGATTTAGACGATGATATGATTAAAAAATTCTTAAAGGAAGATGATTCATCAAATATTAAATTAATTTTACTTGAAAAAGTAGATGATGAAGAATTACTAAAAAATATTGTTCTTAATGATAAACATGAAAAAGTAAGGTTATCTGCATTGTCTAAAATTAAAAACCAAAATACATTAGAGAATATACTTAAAACAACAGACCATCCTGATGTTAAAATAGAAATCATAAAAACAATCGATAATATTGACATGATTAAAGACATTGCACTAAATGACAAAGATAAATATACACGTAGTGTAGCTCTAAAATATATAGATGACAATGAAACCTTAAAAAAGGTTGCATTATCTGGTGAAGATAACTTTATTCGTAAAATTGCAGTTGAAAAAATCAGTGATGAAACATATTTAGAAGAGATTTTAATTAATGAAAAGGATATTTCTGTTCAAAAAGCAGCATTTTCAAATAAATATATGAAAAATGAGAATCTCTTATCCCATATTGCAATAAACTCTGAATCAGAAGAAGTTAGAAAACTGGCACTTGAAAAGATAAATGATGAGAACATTCTAAAAGATCTTGCAATAAATACAAAATATGAAGATACAGCTAGTTTAGCTGTAAGTAAAATAAATGATGAAGCTCTTTTAACTGAAGTTATTGCAAAAACAGATAATAAAAATGTTGCAGTTAAAGCACTTAGAAGTATACATGAAGAGAGTATTCTAGAAATTATTGCACTTAAATCAAACTATGAAGACGTTAGAATAAGCGCTGTATCAAGATTAACAAATCAAAAAGTAATAGAAAAGATAGCTAAAAAAGATCCTGAAATTAATGTTAGGTCCGCTGCTCTCGATAAACTACAAAGTCCTAAAGCTTTAAAAGACATAGCTCAAAATGATCCTAATGAATATATACGTAACAAAGCAAATAAATTATTATAATCTTAAAAATTTAATAAAATAAAAAAAGACAATATTGAACTTGTTGTAAAAAAAGATTATTTATCTGCAAGAGTCCAATAACATCTTTTTGGTGAGACAATAGTTTCATCTTTTTTTAATTCTTTCATGATTTTATCGACTTCTTTTTTCTCTACACCAGAAATTTCACTTACTTTACTTGCATTAAGTGGGTCTTCTGAGTTTTTAAAAGCTTCAATTACTTTTTCTTTATTATCCATAATATTACCTCAAATAAATATAATAAAATTATTTAATTTATATTATATATATTTTATATAAATTAATTAATCTAACTCATTAGATGGTATTCTGTAATAAGGGTCTTCTAATATATTTATTTCAATAAATTCACTTGCATCGTCCAATAATTCTAAACAGTCAGAACTTAAATGAGATAAGTATACTTTAACATTATTTTCTTTATATCTTTTACATACCTCATCTAATGCAATGATTGCAGATTGGTCTACTATACGAGAGTCTATAAAGTTAATAACAACCCCATCAACATCCAAATCATAATCTAATGATTCTTTAAAATTTATACAACTTGCAAAGAATAATGGACCTCTAACCTCATAATATTGTATATTATTCTTTTTATCATATGAGGGAATAACACTAATTCTTTTAGAACTTTGCCAAGCCATATTCAAAGCACTTATAACTACTCCTATTAAGACAGCTATAGCTAAATTATTTAAAACAACAGTTAAAACAGTAACTATAATCATAACTGCCATATCTACTTTAGGAACATGTTTCAACATTTTTAAACTTGACCATTTAAATGTATTGAATGCTACAACAAACATTACACCAACAAGCGCTGCCATCGGTATAATATCAACTATTGCAGAACCAAATATAATAATTAAAAATATTACACCACCTGCCACAATACCACTTAAATGTTTTAAACCACCAGATTCAAGATTAACCATTGTTTGACCAATCATAGCACATCCTCCCATTCCCTGGAAAAATCCACAAAATGAATTAGCTATACCCTGAGCAATACTTTCCCTGTTTGCCCTACCACGAGTATTAGTCATCTCATCAACTACATTAACTGTAAGTAATGTTTCTATCAATCCTACAGAGGCCATTAATATAGCATAAGGAAGTACAATACCTATGGATTCCATTGTGATGGGCACCATGGGTATGTGAAATGATGGAAGTCCTGCACTTATACTTGCAATGTCTCCAATAGTTTTTGTATGGAAATTAAAAATAAGATTAATTAAAGTTACTATAATAATAGCAACTAAACCACTTGGAACCTTCTTTGTAAATTTAGGCATGAAATACATGATTAAACTACTAATAATAACTAAACTTAACATTAAAATAAGAGGCATTCCACTTAACCAAATTCCTGTTGGGGTTTTAAACTGTTCAAGTTGTGATAAAAATATAATTATTGCAAGACCATTTAAGAATCCATAGACTACAGGTTGTGGAACAAGGCGTATAAATTTAGCTAATTTAAATACACCAACTAATATTTGTATTATTCCCATTAATATAACAGCAAGATAAAGATATTCAAGTCCATGTGTAACAATAAGTGCCACACTTACAACAGCCACACTACCTGCAGCACCACTTATCATTCCTGGACGACCACCAAGTAGAGATGTAATTAAACATATAATAGCAGCAGTATAAAGGCCAGTTAAAGGATCAAGATGTGCTACAATAGCAAATGCAATACACTCTGGCATTAATGCTAGGGATGTTGTAAGACCTGCTAGAATTTCATTTTTTAAAGTAATAATATCATATTCATCTTTAATACTGTTAAAATTATACATAATACCAACAAAATAGCATAATTATCTAATAATAGTTTATTAAAACTTATATAAAAAATTAGCATATACTAAAATACTAAATTTTATTTAGATTCATAGAAACAATAAGAATAGTAAATTATACTAGAAAAATAATGATAATTTAGAAAATTAAAAATTTATATTAAAAAATAAAAAATTTAATAAATATAATGAAAAATAAAAGAAATAAAAAATAAAAAAAATTTTAAGTTAATACTTAAATTAGAATATCTTTTCAACAGCTTCAGCCAAAGGAGCAATTTCAGATTGGTTAATACCAATTGCCAATTCTTCATCTTTAACTTTAGCAGCTCTTCTTGAACCATCACAACCTAATGTTGCATTAGGTTTACCACTTTCGATTGGTGTTGCTACTGCATCACCACACAATGATTGGATACCTGAGAAATTAGGTTCGAATTTTTCAGAATATTGATATACATATGCTTGTGCTGTTCTCATTCCTGCAACAGGATTTACAAAGTAAACAATTACATCAGGTGCAAATTCAGCATCTTGAAGAGGTGCATAAATAACTCCTTTATGACGAGTAGAGATTTTACATAATGCATCTGCAACTTTCTTACCATCTTCAAGAGATTTAAATCTTCCAAGTTCAAAGTATTTTTCACCATTTGCTACTTTTTTAGGAGCATCTTCTAAACCTAAAGCAGCAGAACCTCCTTTACAAGTTTGTTCATCTTTAGTAGAATAGAAAGATTTACCTTGAGAAGCTAATTTAACCATTTCACAATGTCTTACAGGGTCTGCTTTTTCGATTCCTGATGGAATTTCACTTTCATCATCAAAGAATTTAATAGCAACAATATCATCTTCAATTCCTATTTTTTCTTTAAATAAACTTGCATATTCACTGTTTTTACTTACATCATAATCTGCCATAAAAATACCTCAAAATATAAATAACTAATGATTAGTATATTTTTAGTAATATTTATAAATTATCTTAACAATGTTATATCGAAAAAATAAGAACTAAATTATAATAAAAATTAAAATAATTATAAAATAGTCAGTGAAATAACCATATGATTAAAATAAAGTTATTAATTATAAAATAAAAAAGAAAATAAAAAATAAAGAAAAAAAGAATAAAAGATTATATATTTAATTAATAAATGAAATTATTTAGATAAATTTTCAGCCATTAATTCTTTTGCAAGTGGTGTGATATTGTCCTTTAAGATTTCAAATAAGAAATCTCCAGTATAAGTACCAGATTTAGAAACCTCTTCAGGAGTTCCTTGAGCAATAACTTCTCCACCACCATCTCCCCCTTCAGGACCAAGATCAATAATATAATCCGCTGTTTTTATCACATCTAAATTATGTTCAATTACAACAATAGAATTACCCTTATCAGTAAGTCTGTTTAAAACTGAAAGTAATCTTTTAATGTCTGCAAAATGAAGCCCAGTAGTTGGTTCATCTAAGATATATAAGGTCTGACCAGTTGAAGACTTTGACAGTTCTTTAGCAAGTTTAATCCGTTGAGCTTCACCACCAGATAAAGTAGTTGCAGGTTGACCTAATTTAAGATAACCTAAACCTACATCATATAAAGTTTGAAGTTTCTTTTTGATTTTAGGTATATTTTCAAAGAATTCCAATGCCTCTTCTACTGTCATCTCAAGAACATCATATATATTTTTACCCTTATAACGAATGTCCAATGTTTCTTCATTATATCTTTTACCATGACATACTTCACAAGGAACATATACATCTGCTAAAAAGTGCATTTCAATCTGTATAATTCCATCACCAGAACATGCTTCACATCTTCCTCCTTTAACATTAAAACTAAATCTTCCAGGTTTATATCCTCTTGCTTTAGCCTCAGGAGTTTGTGCAAATAGTTCCCTTATTGGTGTAAATAATCCAATATAAGTTGCAGGATTACTTCTTGGAGTTCTACCAATAGGAGTTTGATTAATTATAATA
>CAYQMW010000095.1:0-8628 GCA_964418715.1 uncultured Methanobrevibacter sp.
AAAATAGCCTTAACACCAGTTCAACATATATAAAACTAAAATCAATTAAAAAAAACTTAACCTTTATATAGTACTGGTTACATAAATTATTTTGTTATATTTACTAAATATATGAGAATAGTTTTCTATAAAAAATTTAATATTTGAACTATACTGTTTAGTAAGATGAAAAATTGATTTTAAATTTAATGCACCTTATTTAAATTAAATTTATAATTTAGATAGTTTTTTAATTTAAATTTAAATCATATAAATTAATTATAGTAATATAGGTGATTATAATGAGAGGACAACAAAATGTTCAAAGACCACTTGACGCATTAGGAAAAGCAACTAACTCTCCAGTTTTAATTAAACTTAAAGGAGATAGAGAATTCAGAGGTATTTTAACTAGTTTTGATTTACATATGAATTTAGTTCTTAATGATGCTGAAGAATTAAAAGATGGAGAAGTTGAAAGAAGATTAGGTACTGTTCTCATTAGAGGAGACAATATTGTATATATCTCCCCATAAGCTGAATATATTACTAATTTGAATTTAATAATATTGTGAGTTTTATTTTAATTAGCTAATGCTATATAAAACTTCAATTATCATTTTAATTTTTTAATAATTAAGGAGGAATAATAGTGAAAGGTACACCTAGTATGGGTAAAAAGAATAAAAAGACCCATATAAGATGCAGAAGATGTGGAAGAAACACTTACCACATTCGTAAAAAAGTCTGTGCTTCTTGTGGATTTGGTAAATCTAAAAAAATGAGAAGTTACAACTGGCAAAATAAAAAATCAGTTACTGGTCAAAGATTAGTATAAATTTTATATTTAATCTTTCCTTAAAATTTACTTTTGTTTACACAAGGCTTTTTTTATTAAATTTACAAACTATTTACTAGTTTTATCGTTATTTAGGTAGTTATTTTATATAACTATTAATATAATTCTTTTTTTATATATTATTTTAAAATCAGTTTTTAATTTTTATAATTTTCTTATTTTATTTTGTTTTTTATATTATGTATTGATTTTAATTGAATTACGTTTTTACTGGAATTCTAAGATTTTTTCATCTAATTTTTGGTTAATTTCTTTTAAGAGTTTAGTATTTTTACCTGTTTTATTGAGTATCATAGTTAAAATATGATCTGCTTCATTTTCAATATAATTTTCATCTAACTCTTCACTTATACTATCCCATAAATCTACAGCCCAATTCTTTTTACCATCATAAACTGCATCAATTAATCTGCAAGTACCATTTGATACTCTTATTAATCTGTAATCTGATTTAGGCTTTGATTTTTTACCTTCCTTATTACAGTCAAGGTATAGGCCATTTGGAATTTCTTCTTTATAGTCTCCGTTTTTAACAAAATTACCTTCAATAGAATAACCATTCGTAACTGATTTATCTATTCCTGTAACTAATTTTAACCATCCGCCAACTTTTCTAAAATTTATAGATGGATCTATATTTGTAATTTCACAAGACCAATTTAATAACATAAAATCACTTAAATTACATCAATTTTAATTTTTTAAAAGTTTATAAATGTAAATGATATTTGCATTTATTATCTTTTCAGGTGAAAAGAAGTTTAATTACCAATCAAATAAATGTAGTTTATTATATAATATTATGATTTTCCAAGTCCATTTGAAAACTAATATTTAAATAATTTTTTTATTTTTTACAAATTTTAATAAAATTTTAAGTTTTTATATAAATTTATATAATTTTTCAAAATTTATTAAAAATAATACTGAATTGTCTTAAATTATATATATTATTTTGAATAAAATAATACTAGAATAAGGTGATTTTTTGAAAAAAATATATATTTGTTTAATATTGGTTTTTTTCATTTTCTCAATAGGTGCTATTAGTGCAGAAGATCTTGATACTAGTGATTCTGTTATTAGTACTGAAATGGATGCGGTTGATTCTGTATCAGTTGAAGAAGAAAATGAAATACAAACGGATCCAGTAGATAGTCCAACAGATAAATCCTTAAATGATTTATATGGAAACCTCTCTACTGCAGAAAATGAGTTTAATTTTACAGACAATTATGCTTATAATCCGGATACTGATAGTGATTTAAAAGAAGGTATTCCTTTAGGCAATATTATTATAAATGGTAATGATCATTATATTGATTTTAAAGGTATTGGAAATGGATTTAAGATAAAAGATTTTAGTAATGTTGTAATCAATAATTTAACATTTATAAATTCTAATGTAACTAGCCTTAATATAAAGGGAATTACAAATGTTACATTAAATAATGTTCATTTTATAGATAAAGATAATAACCCTGATCCTGGTCGAGGTATTGTTATTTTAGTTTGTCCAACCACAACATTAGAGAATTTAATGAAAACAGAATTTACCGCAAATAATTGTAGTTTTTATTCAGATTCTGAAATTGGATATGGCATTTATTCTAGCGGTATTAATGTCAATGTTTATAACACAGTATTTTCTGCTTCTGCGCCATCTGAAGGATGTATTCATATCTCAAATGCATTTTTAAGTACTAATAATACAGTATTTAATAATTTGTCTAGTGATTATGCACCGGCAATCTATGCTGAAACCTATAAGATGTTATTAAACAATACTAAATTCACTAATACGAATGCTGATATGACAGCAGGTGCAGTTGGTATAAAATTAACTCCATTTTTCGAAAATATTCTTCCTTCTTTTATAATTGAAAATTGTTTATTTGAAAATCTAAGCTGTTCAAATGATGGAGGTGCACTATATTTTGATTCAATAGGTGCCCATTATCTTCATGTTGAAGGAACTATGGAAATTATAAATTCTGTTTTCAATAATTGTAGCAGTGATTTTGGAGGTGCAATTCTTCAATTAGCAGGAAATTTAACTTTAAACAATTGTAATTTTACAAATAACTATGCAGAATATGAAGGTGGTGCTGTTTATACTTCAATATCTAATTTAAATATTTTAAATTGTAATTTTATAAATAACAGTGCAGGTATTGAAGCAGGGGCATTGTATTATGATGAAGGTGACCTTAAAATTATTAATTCAAATTTCACTGGAAATTATCTTAAAAAAGTATCCGGCGATGATTTTGCAAATACCATATACACATATACTGGAAATGTCTATGTAGAAAATTCAATATTTAATAATGAGGGATTAAGTATTAGAGGAGTATTTTCTAATTTTACAGGACTTGATACTTCTGATAAAATCTCTATAAATGAAACTGATTATGAATATTATAGAAATAATCCTTCAATTCTTTTGGTTTTATTAAATAATACTATTGATGTTGAAACTCTTCCGGTTAAATTTGATTTACGTGATTGGGGATGGGTATCTCCTGTAGAAGATCAGGGCCAAAATGGGGCATGTTGGACTTTCGGTAATATTGCTGCATTAGAATCTAATCTTCGTAAAGCTACAGGTTTTAATATTACCTTTTCAGAAAATAATATGCAGGATATGAAATTAATGTATTCAAAATACGGAGCTTATGGTGTAGTAGAAGGAGGAGCTACGGTCTATGCTATATCATATTTAATATCCTGGTTAGGAACTTATGGTCAGGATGATGACCCGTATGATTCTTTAGGTAAAGTGTCTAAAGTCTTCCATTATTCAAATTGTTCAGTTCATGTTCAGGACGTAATTTTAATCTTAAATACATCAGCAAATGTAACTAAAGATATTAAAGATGCTGTTCTAAAATATGGAGGGGTCAATATTTTATATTGTTCAGCAGGTGGATTAGCTCCTTATTACAATCCTGATACTTATGCATTTTACGGTCCTGAATTCGACACTGATGGTAAGTTACGTACTGCAAATCATGCAGTTTGTATAGTTGGATGGGATGATAATTATTCAAAAAATAATTTTAATATTACTCCTCCGGGAGATGGTGCATGGATTGTTAAAAACAGTTGGGGAGAATATTTTGGTGATGGAGGATATTTCTACCTGTCTTACTATGATCCTTCATTTTTAAGAAGCCTTGACTCAAGCAGTTTAGCAGCTCCGGCTATTGCATATATTTTTGAAAATAATATTTCATATATTACAAATTATCAAACTGACTATGGCGGTATAAAATTATTTAATAAAAATTTTACTTTTTATTCAAATAAATATACAGTAGAATTTGATGAATTACTTGCTGCTGTTGGTACATACTTTAATGAAAGTGGTGTGGAATATGAACTTAAAGTATATGTTAATGATAAACTAGTACATACTCAATCAGGCATTAGTGACTTTATGGGATTTAAAACTATTAAATTAAATAAATATATTCCAGTTAAATCCAAAGATACACTTTTACTCCAATTTAAAAGTAATTCTGTTCCATTTATAGAAAATACCAGATTACGTTTCATAGATGGGGGATCTTTAATAAGTTCTGATGGAATTAATTGGGAAACTATTTCTAATCGTTCTATATCTCTTAAAGCATACACTGTTGTTGATGATTCAATAATCACAGACAATAAAAATATTGCAGTGGATTATGATGGAGGTTCATACTTTTCAGTTAAAATAGTAACTGCTGATGGTATAACTGTAGGTGAAGGAGCTAAAGTCACATTTAAAATTAATGGTAAAACCACTACAGTTAAAACTGACAGTAATGGAATTGCAAAATTAAAAATCACTGATATTCCTAAAAAATATGCAATAACTACTACATATAATGGAAAATCAGTTAATAATTATGTTACTGTAAAACAGGTTTTAACCTCAAGTAAAGTTACTGTTAAAAAGACTGCTAAAAAATTTAATTTAAAAGCAACTTTAAAAATTAATGGTAAACTTGTAAAAGGTAAAGCTATTAAATTTAAATTAAATGGTAAAACTTATACAGTTAAAACCAATGCTAAGGGTGTAGCTCAAAAAACCTTAAATCAGAATATTATTAAAAAACTTAAAAAAGGTAAAACCTATACTGTACAAGTAAGCTACAAACAAGATACTATTAAAACAACTCTTAAAGTAATGTAGATGATTTATTCATCTACTCTATTTTAATTTTATTATAATTTTTTTTCTTTTTTCTTTTTTTCTTAGTTTATTAAAATTTTATTAAAATTTTTATTTTATTTTAGCAAATTCCAGATTAAAATAGGTAAGGTTATATATAATTAAAATCTTATAAATTATTGAATTACATTAATTAACTTTTTTAAGGAAAATTTAATTAATCTAATTCAAACATTAAATGTAGTGGTTTAATGGAAGAATTATTAGAAAAATTTGATATCGTTCCTAACGATATGGGTATTTATGAAATAGCTTTTGTACATAGTTCCTATTCTACTACACATGGTCTTGACCATGATTACGAGCGTTTAGAATTTTTAGGTGACTCTGTATTAAGTATGCTAGTTGCTGACTATATTTTTAAGAAATATCCAAATTCTACTGAAGGAAATTTAACAAAAATGAGAGCAAATTATGTTTGCCAATCAGCTTTAATTTATTATTCTAAACAGTTAGGCTTAGATAAATTCACTAAGATTAATACTGAAGAACATAATATGTCACATAATGAAGTTTTATCTATATCTGCTGACGTTTTTGAATCATTCCTTGGGGCAATATACATAGATCAAGGAATAGATAAGGCTAGAGAATATCTAGAAAATAATATATATAAATATATTGATATGGGTAAAATATTCTTCTATGATTATAAATCAATTATTAAAGAATACGGGGATGCTAAGGAAATTCCAGTCTCATATGAGACAATTGATGAATATGGAGTTCCTCATGATAAAACTTTTATTATTCAAATACTTGTTAATGGTCAACCATTAGGTAGGGGTACTGGAAAGAATAAGAAAGAGGCAGAACAACTTGCTGCTCAACAAGCTATTGAATATTTAAATCTAAATTAAATTTTTTAATTAATATTTTTTATAAAATATTAATCTTTTTTTTATTTTTTTTGAATTTTTATAAAACTTTTTTATATTTCAAGATTTAAGCATTAAACACTTTTTTTAGCTTTGATTAATCTGAATTAATATTTTTCACTTTTATTTTTTAAAAAATAGAATAAATATAAATTAATAAAAAATATTTTAATAAAAAAGATAAGAAAAAAAGAAAATAATTTAAAATTAGTAATTACTTACTAAATGACTTAATTGATCTGTACTTATTAGGCCTTCTACTTTAAGGTCTTCTGTAATTACAGGTAAACATGATATGTCATATTTTTTCATCTTATTAGCTACTTCTCCAATCGGGTCATCAGCTTTACAGAATTGTACATTTTTAGTCATTATTTGTTTTAAATCATCACAATTTGAAGCAATGGATTTAGATAAATCCCATGATGTAACTATTCCTATTAATTTATCATCCTTAAGTATAGGGACGTGGGTTAGGTGTTCTTCAACCATGATTTTTGCTGCATCTTTCAGACTTGCATTTTCATCAAGAGTTGAAAATGAACGTATCATTATATCCGAATCGACATTTTCTGCTAGGAATTTACTTACAACATAGTTTAATTGGTCATATTCTATAAAGAATGCATCATGACCTTTTGTTGATTTTATCTCTGAGAAGTGTGCTTCAACACCATTAGCCTGAAGGGCGGTTAATATATCTAAACTTTGTATTGATGGATATAACCAATCTGAATCAATAGATATTAATTGTGTTTTAGCTTTAAGATCTTTAAGACCATCTCTTAATGAATCATTTTTAGAGATGTCAAAATAATCAATAGCTTTTGTTACAATAAGATATGTATTTGCATCAAATCGCTTTACAAAGCTTTCACCTTGGTGGTGAAGATAACTTTCTACCTGAAAATCAGGTATAGGATCAAAATTATAACTTAATTCTTGTTTGTCCTGTAAGTCACGTCCAAATTTTTCATACATTGCAGCTTCTGATAGATATGTAATATGCGCAACCATTCTTGCAACTGAAAGTCCTGCTTCTGGAGCTTTACCATCATAATATTTTCCACCATTCCAGTTCGGATCTTTAACTATAGATTGTCTTGCTACCTCATTAAAGGCAATTTGTTGAGGGGAAGTTCTTGCTGTAGTTGCAATTGGGACAATTTTTTTAACAAAATTTGGATATTCCACTGCCCATTGAAGTACTTGCATTCCACCCATAGATCCACCAATTACACAGTGTAAGTATTTTATATCAAAAGAATCTACTAATTTCTTTTGTGCATGTATCATATCTTTTATTGTTATAAATGGAAAATCTAAACCATATTCTTTTCCAGTTTCAGGGTTAATTGAGGAAGGGCCGGTTGTACCAGAACATCCTCCAAGTACATTGGAACATATGATAAAGAATCTGTTTGTATCTAAAGCTTTGCCAGGACCTATAATAATTTCCCACCATCCTGGTTTTTTATCTCCTGCATGCCATCCTGCAGCATGTGCATCTCCACTTAGTGCATGACATACAAGGATTGCATTATTTTTCTCTTTATTTAATTCTCCATATGTTTCATAAGCAATAGTAACATCTTTTAATGATTGGCCTGACTCTAATTTCAATTCTTCTTCAATATTAAAATATTTTGTTTCAGTCAAACCCACAGATTTAGGTTTCATTTTAATCACACAAGTTTTGATAATTAATAGTTGGATAATAAATAATATTTATTTCTATATTATTTTTTTTTTTTTACTTTATATTAATTTTATCTTTCTTAAAATCTATTTATTATTTAGTTTAAATTTACTTTTATTAATTTCTCTTTAAATTCCTTAATTTTAATTAATAAATATTATTTTATTTTATTTACTTAATTATTGTATTTTTTATTAAGATTGTAATTATGTTTAATGTTTTATTTTTTTATATAAATAAAATTAACTATAGTTATATTTATTATTTATCATATCAAAAGATATATAAAACAATAAATATAATTTTAAATGTGTATATAAAGATTAAAATTTATTTAAAAATAATAGAACTTTGATAAAATGACTAAAAAAATTCCTAAATGTGAAACAAAAAATAATATAAGTGCAGAATATTGTTTTAAATGTGGTTATCATTTTACAGATGACAATCCTCATTATAAACCAATTCAACTTAAGGCTCTTAAATGTCCTCAATGTCATCATACAATAGAAAATTTAAGCTATGGTTTCTGTACTAAATGCGGATATGAATTTCGAGAACAAAAGGATAATATTACAATAAACTATCTTGAAGTAATACCTCAATTAGAATATGAAAGGACAATTAGAGCAGGTTATCTTTTAGCGGTTTTAATACCTATAGTAGGATTATGTCTTGGAATTTATAATTTCACTCGTAAAGACAGTCCTGATGCTAGACATGCAGGTAAGATTCAAATTTTAATTTCATTAGTATTTTTAATGATGGATATTATGTATATTAGCATTATATTTAATAGAAAGCTTTTTTAACTATATAATTTATTATAAATTGTATTAAATTTTTAAATTAAATTTAATATCAACATATTTTTTCCACTTTGTTTTAAAATATAAGATTAGTATTAGTATTTTCTTATATATCCAGTAATAATTTAATATAAAAATATAAATTTTATTATTAAAATCATTGTTTTTTTATACAATAATCA
>CAYQMW010000096.1:0-4927 GCA_964418715.1 uncultured Methanobrevibacter sp.
TTAAAAAATTATTTTAGTCCTTAAATAAATAGATAATAGATAAATAAAAAAAAATGTAATCAAATTTATGAAATAAAATTAAAATAGATGATAAAAGATTTAAAATAAAATTAAAAATAGTATAAAAACAGTATAAAAAATTAAAAAAATTAATTAAAATTAGTTATTGTGTTGTCTTGGTATAATACTAGTTTTAGGTGGGTTTTTATAGTATTGTTTATTACTATAACCATTTGAAGAGAAAGTATTAACTTTTTGATACATTCTAATTTTTTTGGTATGTTTGCTCATTACAGTTTTTGGATGTATGTGTTCTGTGTAGATCTCTTCAAGAATTGCATTAAATGTATGTTTATCTAAACCATATTTTTGATAATATTTTTTATATAAAAATGATTTTTTTTCTTTCTTTTGTAGGTAATCTTCTTTAATTTCATTGTATTGATCAATTGGTACGCATTTAGTTTTTCTTGGACCTACTTTATATGTTTTCATTTCCATTTCTATCTTTCCTCAAATATATTTAGTCATAATCCTTCAGTATAAAAATAATATTATGTTCAGTTATAATTTTTTTTATTATAACTCTGTATAAATATTATAATTGATTATATATAAAGGTATAGTTTAATAATTTATTATTAAACAATGTTTAATTTTTATATAATATTTTTGTATTTTTTAAATCTTTTTTAAAATATCCTTTGAAAATTAAATTTTTTTTAAAATCCTTTGAATATATTTCATTTTTATAAAAATTAAAATAGTTACTCTAAATTTTTGATATTTCTAGTAAAATATAAAAAATCAATTAAAAATACATCTGAATTTTTATATTTTATAATTTTTGATTAAAGAAAACTAATTTTTTGAAAGATTTTCAATAAAATATAATTTTTGAAAACTTGACTATATAAAAATTTTTGAAAATAATTTTTTTATTTAATTTTTTTTCTTTTTATTTTGAAAGAATTTAATTTTTGAAAGTTTAAATAATATAAATTGAATATATGTATTTTTATTCAAATTTTTTCAATATTATAATAAAAAATTATTAAAAAAAAGAAATTTTTAAATATATTAAAATTAAATAATATTATAAGTTATAAGTTTTGGAGGCAAAATGTGACAGGCATTAATGTTGGAGTAATCGGTGTCGGAGCAATGGGATATAACCATGCTCGTGTTTATTATAAATTAGAAGAAGCAAATCTTATTGCTGTATCAGATGTAAGTGAACGTACTTTAAAGAAAGTTAGTGAAAAATATGATGCTAAACCTTATTCTGATTATGAAGAGTTATTAAATGACCCTGAAATTCAAGTTGTAAGTGTCTGTGTTCCTACAACTCATCATCATGATGTGGTAATGGCTGCTATTGAACATGGTAAACATGTTTTAGTGGAAAAACCAATTGCATTTACATTAGAAGAAGCAGAAGAAATGATTGAAGCTGCACATAAAAAAGGTGTTATTTTAGGAACTGGTCATGTAGAAAGATTTAATCCTGCAGTTCAAAAAGCAAAACAATTAATTCAAAATGATGTTATTGGAGACATTGTTTCAGCTTCTGCAAAAAGAGTAGGTCCTTTCCCACCTAGAATTAAAGATGTGGGTGTTACTATTGATTTGGCAATACATGATTTGGATGTAATGTATTACTTATTTGATCAGGACGTTAAAAAAGTATATGCAAGTATGGGTAGTATTCTTGAAAAATGTGAATATGAAGATCATGCTGAAATTATGGTTAACTTTACTGGTGGTATGACTGGTATGTTGGAAGTTAACTGGTTAACTCCTTATAAAAGAAGAGAAATTTCCATTACAGGTACTGATGGAATTATTAGTGTAGATTATATAGACCAAAGTATTGATGTTCATGGTAAATTTGCACAGGATATTCAAATTGAACATAAAGAACCATTAGGTGAAGAATTAAGTTCATTTTTAGAAGCTGTAAAAAATAATGATAAACCAGTAATTACAGGGGAAGATGGTTTAAACGCACTTAAGATGGTTATTGCAGCAAACAGATCCTCTAAAGCTAAACAACCTATTTCATTTGAAGAAATTGGTAATTAAATCCTTGGTGATTATATGAAATCAAAACTTATTAATAAGGCACATGAACTTAGAGCTCATGGTTTAACTACAGGAGAAATAGCAGATGAATTAAATGTATCTATTGATACTGCACAATGGTTAACTCTTCAACAAGCTAGTGAGCAAGAAAGCGATGATGTTCCAGTTGATTTTGCTGTTAATTGGAATAGTCTTGGCGGAAGTTCAACTAGACTTAAATTTGTTTCAGCTGCATTAAGTGATATGGCTCTTGAAGAAGGAGAAGCTGATGTAATTGTCGGTATTGCTTCAAGTGGTATACCATTTGCTACTTTTATGACTGATTATTATAATTTTGAAATGGGTTATGAAACTTCTCTTGCTGTTTTCCACCCTCAAAAAGCTAAAGTTCAACATGACGTTGATGATTTTACTGAAACAGGTACAATAAGTACTAATTTTGCTTCAGTTGATGATAAAAAAGTGGTTATTGTTGATGATGTAATCACTAGTGGAAAAACCATCAATGAAGTTGTTGAAACTGTTAGGGATTTAGGTGGAGATCCAATTGCAGTTGTTGTATTAATTGATAAAGCAGGATTAAGTGATATTCAAAATGTTCCTGTTAAATCATTTATTAAGGTTTCAAGATTAGGATAATCTTCTCTAATTTTCTATTTTCTTATTTTATTTATTTTACTAATTTTTTCTATATTTGCTTATTCTTTTTATTTTCATATTTATTTTTAATTATTTAAGATATATTCCATATTTTTTTTAATTTATCTTATTAATATGTTATTTTCGAATTTTTAAGAAAGGATAATTCTTTATTATTAAATTTATGGAATTTTAATGTAAGTATTACTTAATCAAATAAAATTATTAAATAATTTAATTAAATTTATATATTTTAATTTATATATTTAACAAATGTACTTTAATCATATTAAAGTACACTTTAAAATATTCTTAAATAATTTTTTTTAAAAAGTTTCTAATTTTTTTAGTAAATTTTTTCTAATATTGTTTAAGGTGTTTTAAAAAAGTGAAATTTTTATGATTGAAATAGTTATTATTAAATTAAATTTCAATAAACGTGTTTTAAAATATTTATTCGATTTATTTCTCTAAAATAACTGAAAATTAAATATAAGGCTATTTTTTTCATATTAATTTTACTTATTTTTTCCTTCTTAGTCTTTTTTTCTAATTCTTTTTAATATTTAATTAAAAGAAATATCTCCAATAAAAATTAATATTAACTTATTTATCTTAAAATAATTTAATTTTTAACCGATAGAATGAATTTAATAAGATCTTCTTTAAAAAATAGTATTTTCCTAGTTATTAGATTAAATAAAAAATAGTATTGATAAACAAAAACAAATAAAATAGTGGGGTAAAAAACTAAATATATTCAATTAATTCTTTACCTAATTTTACACCAAGCTCTTTTGCTGTTTTTATAGATCCTGTAATAGTATTTTGATGTAGGATTTCTCCTTTTTCATTTAAAAGAACAGAATATAATTCAAGTTTATTGTCTTCGTTTAAATGTGCATATGAGCCAAGCGGCCATTGACATCCAATTCCAAGTTCATATAATACAGTCTTCTCAGCAAGTACTGTCTGATGGGAGGTGTAATCATCAATTTTTTTAAGGGTTTCATTAACCTCTTTTGAATCTTTTCTAGATATTACTGCAAGTGCTCCTTGACCTGCAGCAGGAGTAATATAATCTATAGGGAATTCTTCTTTAATGTATTTTGTAAGTCCAAGTCTTATAAGTCCTGCTTCTGCCATTAAGGTTCCATCAACTTCTCCGTTTAATACTTTTTGGATTCTTGTTTCAACATTACCTCTAAGGGGTTTAAATTCAAATCCTTTATTGTGGTATTTACAGAATGCTTCTCGCCTAAGACTACTTGATCCTAAACTTGAACCTTCTTCAAGTTCATTCCAATTTAGATTGGATATAAACACTTCATTTGCTTTAACTCTTGTAGGAACTGCTGTTATTTGCAAATCTTCATCTAATTCTGTTGGAACATCTTTAAGACTATGTACTGCAAAGTCGACTTCTTCTTCAAGAACTGCTTTATCTAATTCTTTTGTAAAAAGACCTTTTGAGTCCATATTATAAAGTTGGGAATCTGTAATTTTATCTCCTTTTGTTTTTATAATATCTACTTCAATCATTACACCAGTAATATTAGCTATATCTTGACAGGTCTGTTTTGTTTGTGTAAGTGCTAATTTACTTCCTCTTGTTCCTACTTTCATTTTATTACTCCAATCTTTTAATCTTTTTATTTTATTAATCTTTCATTTTAATTTTTTAAGTTTTAATTAAATTAATATTTATTTTTAAGAACTATAATTCTAATTTTAATTTTATCTTTTATTAACTTGACTATAATTGGATCTATAAATTAGAAGTATGTTTTTATTATTTTGGATGGAATAATCTATTGCATCTTCAACCGATTCAATATAATTTACAACTTTATTTTCACTGCCCAAATTATTAATTTTTCCATAAAGAGAATGGCCAAGTTCATCAGTAAGTATAATTTTAATTGAGGGTCTGTTTAATATTTTATTGCTTATGAGTTTTACAAGTTTATCTTCATCAATCTCTTCACATGTAATGCCATATTTTCCACCAATTATAATATTATAATCATTATCATCTTCAACCATATTAATTGATTTTTCAATACTGCTTGTATTTAGACCCGGATTAATCTCTTCAATAATGACGGAATTATTTATTTGTCTCGTAGAACTTCTTCCATTAATGCCTTTGAAATTATTTATACCTTTTTTACTGATATTTTCATTAACTCCAAGAGATAAT
>CAYQMW010000096.1:4937-8425 GCA_964418715.1 uncultured Methanobrevibacter sp.
GGGGAGCTATGATCTTTATATCAGAGTCAAAAAGCTTAGGCATTATCACCAAATGTTAATTCACTTTACAGTCATCAATGAGACTATTGTATGTATTTTTGCACCTTGCACTTGTAAAAGCAGATAAAATATTTAATATGTGGTGAGGTCCTGGTGCAAAGCTTACAGCATTAAAATGACCGCTGATGAAGTTTCCATTCAATGTTTTCAAATTATTATAACTAATGGTAAATGTGGTTTTCTTTAGAGAGTAATTGATATTGTTTCCTATAAGATTACAGTTTCCTCTATTATTATTTTTATCTTCAATAGCAAAGGTATTAATATTGTTGTCTTTATTTTTAAACTCGCTGTAATATTCATTTAATGTGTTATGTTCACATACAACAAGCTTACAATCAAATATTTGCTTTTTGGCAATACTTGCTTTGGATTTACCTTTAGCAATCGGATAATCTTCTATAATGTTGGTCAGTATTCCAATGTCTCCAATTCCACATCCTCCAAGTGAGGATTCAAATATTGCACAGTCATAATTAATTTCATCTTTTAAGTTGTTTCCATCATTATCAAGACTGCATTTAGGGTTTGCAATTTTACGGGCCATGTCAACAGTTTCAATAATATTTGCAGGGGTAATGCTCAGATTTTTCTTTAAAGTTATCGGATTTTCTCTAAACACATATGCTCCAAGACTTGAAAGAAGAAGCGGACGGTTAAGTATTTCTTTTAATATGAATGAGGTGGTAGTTTTTCCTTTTACTCCCGTAATTTCAATAATTGGCTTGTTTAGACTATTCATGGTCTTAAGCCAAGGGCCTAATATTAATTTAACTCCTTTATGATGGGTATAATATGTAACGGTTTCATTTATTTCTTTTTTAAAATCATTTTCCTGTAGTGGGCAGTGGACGGGGGATATAACAGATAAATTATCAATGTTCTTTAAATCACTAGTATTTTCAATTAATTTAATATTATTGGATTTCAGTTCATTTAAATCCTCTTTTTTTAAGGTATTGTAAATATCATATCCATAAACAGTGTTATCTGAAATCTTAGATAATTTTAAACTTAATTTCACTCCGCCATGAGTCATATCAACTACAAGATAATTCATAATTTCACTTGACTTAATTTATAAGGCATTCAATTAAAAAAATAAAAAGCTATTTAAAAATTAAAAAAATAAAGGATAAAATTTAAAAAAAATAAAATTAAATGGAACGTGGCTCGGTATGTATTCCGCCTGCACCTAATTTATCTTTAACTTTACTGTAGAAATATTTGTTATTTGTTCTAATGAATGTAACATCTTTTTGAGATTTTCTAAATACTATCTCTTCAAGATAATTGACTTTTTCTGTAATCTGACCATCCATAACAAATATTGCACTTTTACCACGTTTTAAGAGTTTTACACGTATTTCACTTGTATCGGATACAACAAATGGACGTACTCCTAATTTATATGGACAAATTGGTACAATCACAAATCCTCTTACTTTAGGATCTACAATTGGTCCTCCTGCAGACATTGAGTAAGCTGTTGAACCACTTGGTGTAGAGATAATAAGTCCATCTGCTCGAAGCTCTTCAACCACTTCTCCATCTACAGTAATTTCAAAGTGTAACATTTTAGCAGGTTGGTTGGTCATAATAACTACTTCATTTAATGCAGTAAAATTACTGTTTTCGTGGGAAACGATTATTTGGCTACGTTTTTCCTGATAATAATCTCCATCAAGAATTCTCTCCAATGTTTTAATAGTGTCTTTTACTTCAATTTCAGTTAAAAATCCGACTGTACCCATGTTTATACCAAATATTGGTATTTCTGTTGTAAGCATAGATTGGGTTCTAAGTAAAGTACCATCTCCACCTAAAATAATTGCCAAATCACTTTTCATTTCTTTAATATCTGAGGATAATCCTTTAAAGTCAATATTAAAGTTTATGTTTTCTAATTGATGTGCAATATTAGGTGCTTCTTCTTGGGTTTCTTTGATAATTTCAACTAATTCTGGACTGTTTTTTAAGGTTTGAAGTTTATTTGCAAGGGCGGTTTCAATAGAAATATGAATTCCTCTATCCATTAAAAGATTAATAATTTTTACAGCATATAAAATAGATTTGTTTTCATCAATACGGGATATAATTGCTACTGAACCAATTTCATGAGTTTCATCATTGTTTATAACTTTAATTAATTTATTGTGCAGTTCTTTATTACTTGCACCAACAATAACTGCTTTTTCAAAAATACTTAATTTATTGTCTAATTTTTCACCATATTTATTGGTTACAATTGCTCCTGCTTCTTTTACAATTAATTGACTAGCAGCAATATCAATAATTCTACTTCCTCTTAAATCTAAAAATGCATCATATTTTCCACTTGCAATATAGGATAATTCAAGTACAACTGATCCAAGAACTCTCATTCTTCTTGCAGTATCAACTATTTTTGCAACAGAAAGGGTGTTACTTTTAGTAAATCCTCCAAGGGATATTTTTTCCAAATCAGTTTCTGTAGTTGGGTGAAGTTCTTCACCATTTAAATATGCACCTTGACCTTTAACTGCTTGGCAGATATCTCCACTTGCAAAGTTTTTAATTGTTCCAATTTCAACATCTTCAATTGTAGCAACTCTTCCTTTTGGAGTAGGTGCAATTGCAAGGGAAATAGCAAATGATGGAATATTTTTAATAGCATTACTTGTTCCATCTAAAGGATCGCATAAGAATATATATTTAGCTTCCGGACTTGTCTGGTTTATTAACTCTTCGGTAAGGTTAACTTCCTCTGAGGTTCCTTTACCTAATTTTAATTCACCAATTTCTTCACTAACTAAATAACATACAAAGTCCTGGTTTTTAAGGTAGGATACTACCTGATCTTCTGCTGCTAAATCTATACGTGATGTTGGGGTTCCATCTGCTCCGATTTTAACAAATTTTCCAGATTCAGATTTACCAAAATGGCCTTTAACAGCATTCTCAACATTTTCTATTATTGCAAGAGATATCTCTTTACACTTTTCTATTTCTTTCTTTTCCATGCTATCCCTTTTTTATTTATTAATTATTAATTTGATTAATTTTAAAAATTTATCAGTATTTACAGAATTTATTCTCTAATTTCATCAGTAATATATACTACTGATGCAACTACACTTCCAATATTTTCCACAGTATGTGTTGAATCTTCAACAATCATTTGATTGATTTTTTCATTACGTTTGTGCATCATATATTTAACCATTTCAAGGGCTTCTTTTCGATTTTCTTCATTGGATATATTTACTCCGGTGGTTTCTACAACACAACCTAAATTGTCTCCAATTGCCACAGCTACACATGCAGTGATTGTATCTCCTTTATTTTTAGAGTTAATGCTTGAAAGTACACAGTTTACCATAGCGCCTGCTTTAAGTTTAGGAAGTTCAACTATTTCTGTATTTTTCTCTAACATACTTGAAACTTTA
>CAYQMW010000097.1:0-8404 GCA_964418715.1 uncultured Methanobrevibacter sp.
AAATGAGTATAAAATTTAATTATTTTTTAAATTAATAATCAAATTTTAATTTAACACCATTGTCTAATGGTATTTCTCTTAACCATTTGATATCACTTTTATACAACATCCTAATATCAGAAATGTCATATCTAATCATAGCAAGTCTTTCAATACCAAGACCGAATGCAAGAGTAGGAACATTAATACCTAATGGTTCAAGAACTTCAGGACGGAACATTCCAGCTCCTCCAAGTTCAATCCAACTTTCCCTATCTTCAAGGTAAATTTCACATTCACAGGATAGGTAGGTGTATGGGAAGTAAGCAGGTCTGAAACGTACTTCAAATCCTAATTTTTTATAAAATTCTTTTAAAATTCCAAGTAAATGTTGGAAACTTATTCCCTCTGCTGAAATAATACCTTCTACTTGATGGAATTCTGGTAAGTGTTTATAGGTAATGGTTTCTCTTCTAAATACTCTACCTACTGAAAACATTTTCATAGGCGGCTCATGTGATGCTAAATATTTAGTTGAGATTCCAGTAGTATGGGTTCTAAGTAATGATTGTCTTGCAACATCAATATCCCATTTATAGCCCCATCCAGTACTATCTGTATTTCCTCCATCTTCATGGGTTTTTGCAACTTTATTTACAATATCTCCTTCAGGTAATTTACATTCTTCCGGAGTTTTAACATAAAATGTATCTTGCATTTCACGAGCTGCATGATCTTGTGGTTGGAATAGTGCATCAAAGTTCCAAAATGCAGAATCAAGTGTAGTACCATTTGCTTCTGTAAATCCTAAATCTAAAAAGATTTCTCTAATTTCTTCTATAATCTTTCTTAAAGGATGTCCTTTGCCTGCAAATGTTTTAGGACTTTCTGCTGTAATGTCATAGGGCCTGTAATTTTTGTTTTTCCAGGTTCCCTCTTTTAAATCATCATGAGTAAGTTGAGTAGCTTCTTCTTTTTTATCTCCAATTTCAAAACCTTCATTTAATATATCTTTACCTAAATCGGTTAGTTTGAAACTGTGGGAACTAATCTTTTTAGTCTCAATAAGATTTTTTCTTTGATTTAGATTATTATATGCTTGAAGCTCTAAATCACTTAAACTACTTTTATTTAAACTTTTATTAGTAAATAATTTTTTTAAGAGTTTTTCGTCTTCTCCTGTAGAATTACTTTCACTGATACCATCATCAGTAACTGTTAATTCTCCATTGATAATTTTAGCCCATTTTTTCCTGTTTAACCATCCAAGTGAAATATTAGCTTCTTTTTTATCTATTCCGATTTTTTCACTTAATTCTTTCATAGGAATAACTTTTTCATGGGATAAGACATTTAATACTCTACGTTCTGGAAGACCTTTTTCTGCAAAGTCTTTTCCGGGTTTGGTTAATTTAATTATTATTTCGGTATTTTTTTCAACATCAATTATACCTTTAGCATCAAGAGAACCTGCAGCACTCATAATAGATTTAATATTTATATTTTCTTTTTCTGCTATCTCTTCTGGAAGAATATCTTCATTTTCTTCTAAATTTTTTAGTAAAATCTTTTCGTAATAAGGTAATTCTTTAATGATTTTTGAAATATCTTCACTCATTTTTACACCAAAATTTAAAGGTTTATAATAATTTTAAAACAATTTTTTGTAATTTTTTTAGAATTTTGATTATTTAATAATTATTAAATATAAAATATAATAATATAATTTATAGATAAGATAATTTATAAATGTTATTTTTATTTTATTTTTAAGGTATTTTTAAATTTTTTTTATTAGTTTTTTGTTGATATTATGAATCTATTTAAGGGTCTATACAATATTTTAAGTGATAAAACAGTTAATGAAAACTCTTATATTTTTACAAATAAGATGCTTTTTGCATTATTTTTACCACTTTTAATAGAACTATCATTGGAATTTTTTGTTGGTTTTATTGATACTATGATGGTTTCTTCTATTGGTGAAGCTGCAATTTCTGGTGTTTCTCTTGTAGATTCTATTATGATGCTTCTAATATTTTCTTTCTCAGCACTTGCAAGTGGTGGTGCAGTAATAGCAGGCCAATATTTAGGTAATGGTGAGCGGGATAAAGGTTGTGAGGCATCAAACCAATTAGTATGGTTTTCAGCATTACTATCAACTATAATTGCAGTTATTGTTTTAATTTCTAAAACTTTCATTATTGACTTTTTATTTGGACAGATTAGTAGTGATGTGTTTTTCAATGCAGATGTTTATTTAACTTTTATGGTTTTAACTATACCATTTATTGCTGTTTATAATGCAGGAGCAGCAATTTATAGGACAATGGGAAATGCTCAACTGCCTATGATTATCATGTTTATTTGCGATGTATTAAATATTGTGGGAAATGCAGTACTCCTTTTTGTTTTCGGTTTTGGTGTAGAGGGAGTTGCTATTCCTACAGTGTTTTCAAGATTAATAGCATCTATTGTAATGATTTATTTTGTTTTAAATGAGGATAATGATTTACATATTAAAAAGACTTTAAAACATAAATTTGATTTTCCTATGCTAAAAAAGGTTTTAGATGTAGGTATTCCTTATGGAATTGAAAATGGCCTATTTCAGTTAGGTAGGGTTTTAATTTTAAGTTTAGTTTCTACTTTTGGTACAATGGCTATTGCTGCAAATGCAGTAGGGGTTAGTTTTGGAATTTTTTCAGTTTTACCTGGTTTCGCTATTAATTTAGGTCTTACAACAGTTATATCTCGTTGTGTTGGTGCTGATGATTACAAGCAGGCAAAATTCTATAATAAAAAAATCATAATATTAACATTTATATCTCACATATTAATCAACTTTATAATATTTATAATATTATATCCAGTACTTTCATTATATGGCCTATCTCCTGATTGTGAAAACCTTGCAGCACAGATGATTATATGGCATGGTATATTTGCCATTATTATATGGCCTTTTGCATTTACACTACCTACAACATTTAGAGGTGCAGGAGATGCTAAATGGCCTATGGTTGTAAGTTTACTTGTAATGTTTGTATGTAGAATAGGCCTTGCATATGTAATCTCAGGTTTCTTTGGATGGGGAGTCTTTGGTACATGGGTAGCAATGTTTATTGATTGGTATGTAAGAGCAATTTTATTTATTTATAGGTATTTAAATGGTAAATGGATGGAATATAGGGCTGTAGGTCAGAATTATTAAGGATAATCTGAAAAAGCTGCACATTTTTACTAAATCTTAGGGTTAAACTAGTTTTTTAAATCATATTTTTAAAAAATTTAAATACTTATAAAATCAATAAGAAAATAATTAGGATTGTGTTATTATGGATGAGATAAAATTAATTTCATGGAATGTAAATGGTATTAGGGCAGCTCATAGAAAAGGATTTATTGATTGGTTAGTTGAAGAAGATGCTGATATTGTATCAGTTCAAGAGACAAAAGCTAATATAGATCAACTTCCACGTAAATTAATTAGTATTCCAAATTACACCTCATACTTCCATTCAGCAGAAAGGAAAGGTTATAGTGGAGTTGCAACCTACAGTAAAATCAAACCAAATCAGGTAATTAATGGTATGGGAATTAAAAAATTTGATATTGAAGGAAGATTAATTAGATTAGATTATGATGATTTTACTCTTTTAAATATTTATTATCCAAATGGTGGCTCTGGTGAGGAAAGATTAAATTATAAACTTGATTTTTATGATGCATTTTTAGATTATGCAAATGGTCTAGTTGATGAAGGTTTAAATCTGGTAATTTGTGGGGATGTTAATACAGCACATAAACCGATAGACCTTGCACGACCAAAACAAAATGAGGAAACCTCTGGATTTTTACCTGTTGAAAGGGAATGGGTCAGTAAATTTTTAGATAATGGTTACACAGATACATTCAGAGAATTTAACACAGAAGGAGAAAACTATACTTGGTGGAGTTATAGAACGAAAGCAAGAGATAGAAATGTTGGTTGGAGACTTGACTACTTCTTTGTAAATGATGAGTTCAAATCTCATGTTAAGGATTCTTATATTTTATCTGATGTTTTAGGTTCAGATCATTGTCCAATTGCTCTTAAAATAAAGGTATAATATAATTATTTTTTATTTTTATTTTTTTTTAATCTTTTTTTACTAGTTTAGACTATTTTTTTAATCTTTTTTTCATAACTTAATATTTTTATTTCTAATTTTTAGGATTTATAAAAACTTATTTTTTATCCATAATTTATATTCTTTTCACAGATCTATATTTAAACAATTATCATAATTTGTTTGATAAAATACAAACAAAATTCATTATTTTTTTTGATTTTAAAAAATTTTTTAAAATTTAAATATTTAAATTAACATATACTTTACTAGTTATGAAATTTTTTTCACATAGATGATTTTAACTTAATTTTTTTTATGATTTATAATTAAATTTGAGGAATGTAAATGCCAATATTACCTTTATTTGCAGTAAAAGATATTGATAAGTATTTTTATAATAGAAATCAAGAAATTAATACAATTAATTCATATTTTAATTCAAATAGCACTGAATTCCAACAATTGATAATCAATGGTAATAGGGGTATGGGAAAAACATTTCTAATAAAAAAGATATTAAACTCCTATAATGATGAATATTTAACTATTTATTTAGATTTAGCAAAGATATCAAATTCAGAAGAAATATTAACTGAAGAAATCCTATTAAAAAATCTTTTTTATTTAATTGGAGATGAATTGGTAGAGAAAACAAAAAATTCTAAAATATCACAAGAAATTAAAGCATTACTTAAAATGGTCCAATTAGATGAGGAATATGATTTTAGAGAAGTCTGTCAAAGTTTAGACATTCCTATTCCAGTGAATTTTTCAGATTTAGAAAAATTAAATAAATTTGCTTTTGAATTTCCTCAAAAAATCGCAAATAAATTTGATGAGATTAGTGGATTTATTATAGCTATTGATGAATTTCAATTAATTAAAGAATTGGATAATCCGGAGGAATTTTTCTCACAAATAAGATTATATAATAAATTCCAAGATGATGTTTTTTATATTTTCTCATCATTAGACTTTAATTTTATCAATGCTGATTTTGATGATGATTTTGATGATTTATTTGAAAGTCAGATGATTAAAATAAATCTTCGGCCATTTACTATTGAAGAAACTAAAACTTATTTTGATGATTTTATCCCTGAAATTAAATTTACAGAAGATGGATTTGAAAGATTTTATTTTTGGACTAAGGGGATTCCTGTATGTATTAATAGTTTTGCAAATCTTCTATCTTCAGAAAAAACCTATGATGAAAATTTAATTAATGAAACCTTTAATCTAAAAACAGACCAGATTTTAGTTAAATGGATGGATGTATGGGCTAATTTAAATAAGGTTGAGAAAAATATTATTGTGGCTATTATTGAAAATGAGGGTTTAAATAAGGAATTTTTAATTAATGATTTGGCATTTTCAAGGTCAACCATAATTAAATATTTAGATATTTTAGAAGAGAAAATGATTATTGAATCTACTGTAAATAATAATTATATTGTTTCTGATGAAATGTTTAAACGTTTATTATTATTTAAAAAAGACACATTAGATTATATTCCTATTTAAAAGTTTTTAAAAAATCTAAAGATAATTGATAATAATAAAAATAATAATTAAGTTAATTATTAAGAAAATAATTAAGAATTAGTTGTAATTAACTTTATAAAACAGTATCAACATCTGAAATATTGTTTAAAACAGTAACATCCATATTCTCTTTTTCAATCATTTCTTCCTGTTCAAATGTCAATTCGGAATTTACAAGTATTCCACCCATACCTGCATTAACTGCACCAATGATGTCTGTTTCAAATTTATTTCCGACCATTACACTTTTATCAGCACTACAATTCATTCTTTTAAGTGCTTCTTCAAAGATTGCAGGATGAGGTTTTTCATAACCTACCTCTTCAGAGGTTAATACAATGTCAAAAAATGGGTGAAGATTAAGTCTTATAAGTTTTTCCCACTGCTTAATAGTTATACCATTAGTGATAGCACCAATTTTATATCCTTTTTGTTTGAGATAAATTAAAATAGCAATAGTCCTTGGAAATGGTTCAAGAAGTGAAAATTTAACATTATGGTATGTTGTCATACCCAGTGCTATAAGATAAGGATCTTCTGCACCAATTACTCTTTTTGTAAGTACATTAAAATGTTTACCATAATTAGATCCTTTTTCTTTTATGATTTCTTTGAAAATATCATATGCTTCATCCTCTTCAATAGGAAGTCCATTTTCTACAATATTGTTAATTGCTGCATGTCTTGCAAGTTCTGCAAATGAAGAGGTGTCAAGTAAGGTATCATCAATATCAAAAAACACTGCTTTATCTTTGCATTCTTCGTCCATTTTCTTCACCTTATTTTTATAATATCTATTATGAAATATAATTCATTTTTAATTAATTTTTAACTTTACTATATAATAATTAATTATTATATATAGGAATTCAATTATTTATAAATTTATAAATTATAAATATTTAATTTATAATTTTAAAATTAGTTTTATTTTAGAGAATAATCATTGGCCCTAATATAAATTAATTATTTTTTTAAAAGAAGAATGAATCTAGTGTTTGTTGTTTTTCTTTACTATCTAACTGTTCTAATTCACTTTCACTATAACCAAATGAACTCATAATACGACTTACTGCAGGGATTAATTGGTGTGAAATATAGTAATTTATATCAAAATCTGTATTTTCATCAACGTATTGATATGGTACAGCTCTTGAGCTGATTGAACCTTTTCCTTTAATAATCACATATCTTAAAATATCTCCACGTTGAACTTTCATACCATGGTCTTCCATTATCCTAGCTGCAACAACATGAGGTGCTATTTGTTTATATTTATCAAGACTTTTTGTAATTTGGGTATGTATTACTAAATCATCCCTGTTAACATTTCTAGTTCTAAGTTTTATCAGTGCTTCTTTAACAACCTCTACAGCAGCATCTACATTACCTTCATTTAAAACAGCATAGAGGACATTTTCCTGTGCATTTTTAGCTATTGGTGCCCAGTCTCTTCTAACAAGTTCAAGTCCTTTTGCTATAATGTTTCCTTCTTCAATAACAGCATATCTTTTTTTAGTTACAAAAAATCCTCTTCTATAAAATCCTTCATATTCAAGTTCCATGCTTTCCGGAAGGGTTGAATTGAGATATGTTATGAATTTTATGGCCTGCTCCTTTATTTCATTTTCAAGAGCCAATTGTTCGGGGCTTTCTTTAACCAATTTTTCACCTATTCTTTATTATATTTCATCTTCTTAATATTTGTTTTCAAATCAATTTTCCATAACTATTTCAATTTTATTGCTTTATAATCGGTTTATTTACTTTAAAAATCTCAAATATTACTTTTCAAATGCTCTAGGACAATATAAATATGTTTAATATGTCATAGTATGTATGAGGTTGATAACATGGAAAAAGAAACTTTGATATCAAGTTATGATGAGATAAACGATATATTCGTTGGAAAAATTGACGGTAGAATGGGATATTGCGCAAATTACAGCATATCAGAGGGCATCTTTTTGTCTATAGATAAGGACAACATGCCAACTTCAGTATTGGTCGACAATGCATCTGAAGTATTCAACGTCTCTAAGAAAGTTTTGGAAAATCCGAATGTTAAAATAGGCATTGATTGTGACTCCGTCTGTTTATGTTTCACAATTTCAATTGAGGATTTGAAGATATGTTCTATCAAACGTAAGAATGACTTTGGAATTCCAGAAGTCAGTTTTGTGATGGATAGTAACTCCTAGAGTTACCTTCCATTTTTTTAGATTAATATTAAATATGACTTGTTAAATAATATTAGTTAATCAAGAAAATGGTATTGTTCCATAGGAATTGGAGAGGATATTTTGCAAAATCAGAATATTGATGTTAAACCGGGTGATGAGATAGTTATTGTCGTACCTGAAAGTGACGGCGATGAAATAGTGATAGATTTTGATGAGTTGGGTATAGATTTGGAATCCCTGGGTGGTGATGTTAATATTGTAATTCAAGTGGAAGGTGAAGATGGCGAAGACGATTTCTTCTTGGATGATGAGGATGAAGTCATCGAGCCAAACGAATGGTATTTTGATGATGATCCCTATAAGATAGTTTATTATGAATTTCCGGATTTTGACTAGGTGATGAAAATGGATGATGTCCCGTATTATGTTTATGACGACGATGAGAAATCCCATATTAAAAGCCCTGATGGTGAAGCATACATTGATGATGGTGATTTAAGGGAATTGTTGATTGAAATGCTTGGAGATGATGTTCCGGATGAGGAAATTCAAAAAATCCTAAAGGCAGCCTCTGATGAAAAT
>CAYQMW010000098.1:0-8290 GCA_964418715.1 uncultured Methanobrevibacter sp.
TGTGCACTCCCCTCACCCCAGGCCCTGAGCATCTCTTCCACCTGCTTGTTCCTGAGTTGCTATTCTCCTTTTTACTATATATAGTTTTATATTTATTATTTTTATTATCAAATAAATATTTAAACTAGAATAATAAAAATACTAATTTATAACATTTTTTATAAAAATTCAATTAAAAAAATAAAAAAAATTGATCATTAAAATTTTTTTTGTAAAAATCAAATAGGATTTCTACAAAGCCAAAAAAATAAAAATTTAAAAATAATCATTAAATTTATTCAATAATATACCTCACCAAAAAAATAAAAATATCTATATGATATAAAACTTATAAATAGTATTACTAATATTTTAGGTGATATCATGAAATATGAAATAGGTGGCGGGTCATTTCCTATGGTAATCTGTACATTACAAAAAGGAGAGACCATGCAAAATGAAACTGGTGCAATGTCTTTTATGACTGCAGGTATGACAATGGACACTAATACAGGAGGCGGCCTCTTAAAAGGTCTTGGAAGAGCTCTATCTGGAGACACTATATTTTTAAATTTCTTTACAGCAGAAAATGATAATGAACAAATAGGATTTTCAGCATGTACTCCTGGAAAAATTATGCCAGTAGAGTTAAATGGTTCCAATACAATTATTGGTCAGAAAAATGCATTTTTAGCTGCAGAAGAAAGTGTTGATATTGATATATACTTTAGGAAAAGTCTTGGTGCAGGAATATTTGGTGGTGAAGGATTTGTTCTTCAAAAATTCACTGGCCAAGGAGTAGTATTTTTAGAAATTGATGGAGAAGTAATTGAAAAAGACTTACAGCCTGGTGAAAAATTATTAATAGATCCAGGACATCTTTCAGCAATGGAAGATAATTTTACATTTGATATTGAAAGAGTAAAAGGTGTTAAAAACATATTGTTTGGTGAAGGACTATTCTTCTCAAGATTAACTGGTCCTGGAAAAGTATGGTTACAAACAATGCCTCTTAGTAAATTAGCAGAATCACTTATACCATATTTACCATTCAAGAGTGAAGACTCCACTTAAAGTTTATTTTTAAATAAAATACTTTAAATTTTTTATTTTTTTTATATTCCTTTTTTTATCTATTTTTAATTAATTTAAACTAAATAAAAACCCTAAACTATTTTTTAAAAATTAAGTTTTAATTAAATTATTATTTATACATAACATCTCTTAAAAAAAAAGCTGATAAAATGACTAGAACCTAAACAATAGACCCCCATTAACAAAAGACTTGAAAAGTGAAGAATTTAAAGAGTACTATTACTTAAAAGAGGAATTGAAAGATTTTTTAAGAAAAGAAGGTTTAAAAGTTAGTGGCAGTAAAGTTCAACTAGAGATGAGAATAATTTACTATTTAGATACTGGTAAATCACTTGATGATATTACTAAAGGTAAAACAAAAGACAAAGTAGATAAAAATATTGTAAATGATAGTGGAATATCCCTTAATTCACTAATTGGTGAGAATTTCAAATGCAGTGAATTAAAACGAGAATTCTTCAAAAAAGAAATAGGCAGTAACTTTAAATTTAAAGTTCCGTTTCAAAAATGGTTAAAATCTAATCCTGATAAAACCTATGCTGATGCAATTAATACATATTATAATATTCAAAACAGAAAAGAAAAAACTACAATAGACAATCAATTTCAATACAACCAATACATTAGAGACTTCTTTGAAAATAATAAAAACAAAAGTTTAAATGATGCCATAAAAAGCTGGAACTATCAAAAGAGTTTAAAAGGCCATAAAACATATGAAGACAGAGATTTGATTGTATTAAACAAATAATAATTTTATAAAAAATAGCTACTTTTTAAATAATTAATTTTTTCTTTGAAGATTATTCAATTCCTGATAAATAAATTTAATAAAATTAAATAATATTCAATATATTTATATATCAATCTGAATATATTATCAAAATAATAATGTCTTATTGATAAAGAATATTTTGAGGTTTTCCCATGGTGGCATTTGAAAGAATAAAATCTGGAATTGAAGAGTTGGATGAAACATTAGATAATATTAGATTAGGGGACAATGTAGTTTGGCAAGTTTCAAACTTAAAGGAATTTTCATATTTTGTAAATCCCTATGTAGAACAAGCTTTAAAAGATGAAAGAAATCTAATATATATTAATTTCGGACAACATGAACCATTAATTAATATGGATGAGGATGATTTTAAAAAACTTGAAGAGGAAAAAAATAATCCTGATAGTGAATTTGCAATGATTGAAAAGGACGGAATAAAAATCTATACAGTTGATCCAATTGAACAATTTGAATCTTTTACTCTTGAAGTCCACAATATTATAACAAAAGAAGGTTTTGATGCATTTTATGTATTTGATTGTTTATCCGATCTTCAATCAGCATGGTCAACAGATTTAATGATGGGAAATTTCTTTAGAGTAACATGCCCATATCTATTTTCACTTGATACTGTAGCATACTTTCCAGTAATTCGTGGAAAACATTCTTTTGAAGCAATTGCAAAAATAAGGGAAACAACACAACTATTTCTAGACATATACTCAAATAATGATTCTGTATATATTCATCCTTTAAAAGTATGGAACAGATATTCACAAAACATGTTTTTAGGACATAAATATGATCCAACTAAGGGTAATGTAATTACATTAACTGATGGAATGGAGGTTAGTGAATATTATAAAGTTATTAATAAATCTTCCCTAAACCATGCTGAGCAAAATACAGATAGTTGGGAACGGTTTTTTACCTTAATTGAAATGTTACATGAAAACGGAGAAGATGTATCTGATAAATATGAGTTAATGTGTTCAATGATGATGACAAAAGAACCAAACATTAGTTCAAAAATAACAGAATATTTTGAATATGAAGATTATATCAGTATTTACAATCGTTTAGTTGGAAGCGGAATGATTGGAGGTAAAGCATGCGGTATGCTTTTAGCTCGTAAAATTATTGAAAAAGACAGACCAGATTTATATGAAAACTTTGAACCAGATGATTCATTCTATATTGGTTCTGATTTGTTTTATACATATATTGTTTCAAATGACCTCTGGGACATTAGAGTTAAACAAAGAACAAAAGAAGGTTATTACGAAGCAGGAAAACAATTAGAAGAAGGTCTTAAAAATGGTCGTTTCCCTGATGATATAAAAGACAAATTTATCAGAATTCTTGATTACTTTGGCCAAAGTCCGATAATTGTAAGAAGTAGTAGTCTTTTAGAAGATGGGTTTGGAAATGCATTTGCTGGAAAATATGAATCTGTATTTTGTGTAAATCAGGGGCCAATTGAAGACAGACTTGAAGCTTTTGAAGAAGCAGTTAAAACTGTTTATGCAAGTACAATGAATATTTCTGCTCTTGAATATCGTAGTTTAAATGATTTGGACGACATGGATGAACAGATGGGATTATTAGTTCAAAGAGTTTCAGGTTCTTATTATAGTGACTTTTTCTTCCCAACAATTGCAGGAGTCGGATTTTCATATTCCCCATATACACCACAACCCGGTACATCTAATAATGCAGGAATGTTAAGGTTAGTAATGGGACTTGGTACAAAAGCAGTTGATAGAACACAAAATGATTATCCTAGAATTATTAATCTTGACCATCCTCATGCAATAGACCATCCGGATATTCGAGAAAGACATAGATATTCACAACATTCACTAGATGTCTTAAATTTAAAAGAAGTTTCTATATGTGAAATCCCAGTAAGTGAAGGATTAGAAGTACTTCCAAGATATGCAAAACGTCCCGTTACAGAACATGACCGTGAAGCTGAAAGACGTTTAAGAGAAAGAGGTCGACGCAGAGAAATAGTCTTTGTAAATTGTAATGGTATTGTAAATAATAATAATTTTATCAATATGATGAAAGACTTACTTAAAACTCTTGAGACAGCCTACGATTATCCAGTTGATATTGAATATACAGTTAATATTGGTGAGAATAATTCGTTTGTTGTAAACTTACTTCAATGCAGACCTCTTCAAATTTCAACAACAAAAGAAGTTATTGAAATTCCAGAAAATCTTGGCAAAACCTACTTCCATATTCAAAAAGCATCAATGGGTAGATCAAGAAAAGAAAATATTGAAACCTTAGTTTATGTAAATCCTCATAAATATTATGAATATCCCTATGCTAAAAAAAGTCTAATTGCAAGAATAATCGGTGAGATAAATACATATTGTAAAGAAAATGATAAAACCCCTATGTTAATTGTTCCAGGAAGAATTGGTACTTCTTCACCAGAACTAGGTATTCCAGTAGTATTTGCCGAGATAAGTCAATTTAGAGCAATATTAGAAGAATCCTACAGTGAAGTAGGATACGTTCCAGAATTATCCTTTGGAAGTCATATGTTCCAGGATTTAGTAGAAGCGGATATTTATTATGGTGCAATTTTTGAAAATGATAAAAGATTAGCATTTAATAAAGATCTCATTAAGGATTATCCAAATATATTATATGAAATAAATCCTGAATTAGATGACGAAATCTATGATATGATTCATGTAATTAACTTTGATAGGGAAAACCTTGAATTTTATCATGATATGCAAAAAGACGAAAGTAAATGTATTTTAAATTAAATAAAATACATTAATTTTTTATTTTTATTTTTTTAAATTAATTATAGTCCCAATTATTATACTAATATTTTTAATCTTATTTTTTAAATAAATAGCTTATAATATATTTTTTAAGAATATAATAACAGAACACCTTATTTTTTAAAATAATGTAGTTTGATGTGTCTTTTCTGGAAATTCCCTTAAATAGTCAAATATTTCATTCGGTTTATTTAAAATATTGTTTTCATTTGTTCTTTTATAAAATAAGTTCATTAAACTCTGATTATTTGGACTTGCAATAGCATATCTATTTCCAAATTCTTTGATGTATCTTTCTTTTAAATCTGGAAAATGTTTATCTAATTGTGTATAAAAATACTCTCTATTACCTTCCCTAAGTGTAAGACCCATATTAAAACATATTATCCCTTTAACATTAGTTTTTATACACTCATCAAGAATACCATTAATGTTTTCCATATTATCATTAATATAGGGCAATATTGGGCATAACCATACAACTGTTGGTATATTTTCCTTATTTAGTCTTTCTAGAACTTCCACCCTCTTTGATGTTACACATACATTAGGCTCAAGTATTTTAGACAAATTATCATCATAGGTTGTGAGAGTCATCTGCACAACTACTTTTGTCTTTTCATTAATTTTCTTAAGTAGTGGCAGGTCTTTTAAAATAAGGTCTGATTTTGTAATGCATGTAAAACCAAAACCATAATCATAAATTAATTTTAATACTCTTTCCATATAGTTTAAGTCCTTCTCAAGTGGGATGTAAGGATCAGTCATTGAACCGGTTCCAATCATGGCTTTAGGTCTTCTTCTAAGTTCCCTTTTAAGAAGTTCCAAGGCATTCTCCTTAACTTCAATATCAAAAAAGTCATGGTCCATTCCATAAATTTTACTTCTAGAGTCACAGTATATACATCCATGACTACAACCTCTATAAAGGTTCATCCCATTGTTTTTTGATAAAATAGTTTTAGCTTTTACAAAGTGCATATTAATCAATTTAATAAATAAAATCAAAATAGAATAAAATAGAATAAAAAAAATGAATAGAAAAATTATTAAATAAATAAAATTTATTTAAAATTACTATTTATCCCACAAATCAACAACATTATTTGCAATAAACACACAACAGTCAACACATGGAGATTTATCCTCACCATTATTAGTTATCTTGCCGCAACAAACACTGCCATATTCCTCTTTAAATGTATTGAAAATTTCTTTAGCATTTGCTTTAATTACTGTTGGATCATCTTCAACCAAACCATTTGCCATTAAAGCACCAGTTACAGCACCGCATGTTCCTTCATCAAATGTTCCGCCAATTCCTCCTGCAAATCCACAACCTAATTTAACCATTTCTGCTTTTGTAATAGGATATTCTACACTTTCGCATAATCCCATTAAAGTAGATTCAGAACAACTTAAAAAAGTTCTATACTCTCTTATTTTTTCCTCTAATATTTCCTTATCAACTGTCATAAAAAACACCATTAATATTTAATTAATTATATTATTTATTTTAAGAATTTTATAATTATTGAAAATAATACAGAAAAAATAAAATAAAATAAAATAAAATTAAAAATAACTAGTTTTAAAAATATCTAAAAAAGCAGAAAAAATATAATACTAAAAAATAGTAAATTAGTTAAAAAAAGAAAAAAATTAGAAAAGATTAAAAATCTAATCTAAATCATCAATATAAACAATAGGTTTAATTAAATCCCTTGGTTTTTCATCCATAAGTTTGAATGCATCTTCGATTTTGTCAAATCCATGGAATTCATAGTTAAATGTTTTACCTGGTTTAATCCTATCATATTGAATAAAATTTTTTAATAATTTTTTACTTTTTTTAATTTTAATTATTTTTAATTTTTTTAACTAAATTTCTCAAATTAATTTAAACTATTTTTTTTTTGAAAATTTTAAAACAGAATTTTGGAGTAGGATTATTTAAAGAATATAAAACTAAGAAAAAAAAGCAAAAATAATAAATAAATAAAAATTGTAGAATTAATCTAATTATTAGACAATTCTAATTTTTTATTTAATTCTCTTGCAACAAGAGCATAATATATGTAAAATCCTAAATAAAAGACAATTGTAAAGATTATAGCTATAATAACCCAAGTTATAATTGGACCAATTCCAAACTCAATAGGCATCCATTTTAAGTAAATTGCTGTTGCAAATAAAACACCTAAACCAATCACCATCTGAAATAGGATTTGTAATGGAAAAGAAATATTCTCATAATCATAAATCATACCACTTAAAGAAAAGGCCCATCCAATAACAATAGACCCGAGGAATGCATTGATTATATCTACACCTGTAAATACTACTTTACTGGGATTATTTAAATAAGATCCTAAAACCATTACAAGCATTACAACAAAACATCCAACAAATGCCCCTAATGCCAATTTTTTTATTAAAACAGTCCTCATTTAATCACCTAAACTAATAATTTAATTTTTTAAATAAAAAATTCGATCTTAGTTTAATAGATTTGTTTAAACTACAAATCCAAAGCATTTTTAAAATCAGATAAATATTTTCTTGAAATATTATCCTTCAAACCATTTTTCAATTCAATAAACATCATTCCTCTTAAAGAAGGCGCAACTCTTTTTATTTTTCTTAAATTAACAATTGTAGATTTTGAAATTCTAAAGAAATTAGAGTCCAGATCTTCTTCAATTTGATATAAAGGCTTTTTAACAATAAAATCATCATCATTTGTAAAAACCTTTGTTTGTTTATCTTCTATCCTAATCATAAATATATCCTCAAAATCTAAAAGAACAATATCAGACCCCTTTTTAACAGCTAAAATATTATTTTCATATCCCTCCTCAAAATTAGTGATTTCATCATTTTCCAATAATACCATAGCTTTTTGAATATTATCTGATAAAGTGTTAGTATGTATTTCTGCATATGGCTCTTCAAGATCCTTTGAGATAAATAAATTCACTTTCATATAATTACCAATTGTTTATAAATTAAAAAAAAAAATATAGAACAGAGTTTAATTAATACTTATTCTTTCTTCATTTTTTCCATTTCTTTTTCAATTAAACTGTCTCTATAATCACCATTCATTTTACTATTCAATACAAATGCTTTTAAAAATTGAACTAAAATAGCAATTCCCCAGAATATAGTTACCCAATAAAACCACCAGTACCCATATGTGGTTACAACATTAACTATTATAAGAATTATATTTACAACAATATAAGAACATAAATGATAATAAAATTTTATTTTTCCATCTGCTATTTTTTCAGCTCTACGAAATTCACTATCTTCTGACATATTACTCACCAAATAATTATTATTAAGATTTGAAATGTTTTTTTAAAAAAATTCTAAATTATGAAATTTCACTATTAGATAATATAAATTAGTTAAGTAATATATAAATGAATTTTTATTAATTATTTTAAGATGTAAAAAATTGATAGTGAAATGTAAAAAACTACAACTGTAAATATTTTTATGAAATTTTCAAATCATAGAATTTTATAGATAATTTTTTTTTATAATTATATTTTTTTAAAATATAGTTTCTTACCAAAAGTTTATACCTGATGAGTTATAAATATATACTCATGGA
>CAYQMW010000099.1:0-8178 GCA_964418715.1 uncultured Methanobrevibacter sp.
TATTGCTTATTGATGAGATGGATAAAGCAGATGAAGAAGTAGAAAGTTTCTTACTTCAGGCATTAGGAGAAAAAGAAATTACAGTAAATGATTTAGGTACTTTCCCATTAAAAAATGATTTAATGGTTATTTTAACTTCAAATTCTCAAAGAATGTTACTTGATGAGACTAAGGACAGGTGTTTATTCTTATATATTTCATATCCTTCTGTTGAAAGAGAAATTAATATTGTAAAAACTAAGGTTCCAGATGCTGATGATACCTTAATTGAAAAGGTTGTAAAATATGTTCATGAGATTCGCTCACTTAACTTACTTAAAAAACCATCAGTTAGAGGAAGTGTAGATTGGGTAAGGTCTGTAATGAATTTAAATATGAAAAATCAGGATGATGCACTTAAGGCAAGTATTGGTTCTGTTGTTAAAAACCATTCTGATAGAGAAAGAGTTATGAAAAAGTTATTTGATGAGTAGTTTTATTAGATAATTTAACCTTTTATTTGTTTTATTTAGTATTTTTTAAAATTTAATCTCAAATTAATTAAAATTAAATTTTTCATTTAAATCTTATAATTAAATTAAATTAAATTAAATTATTTCCATGGAATTAAATTTATTTAAGCTATTTATTAATAGAAAATGTTAAATCATTAATTTTAGAGCAGATTGTGATTATATGATAGATGTTAATCAAATTGTAGAGTTGTCAAATTATTTAAGGGATGAGGGTGTGGCTGTAAGTATACGTACTACTCAAACAGCATATGATACCTGTGAACTTTTATCCAATGAAAATAGAAATACTCTAAAAGAAGCTCTAAGATCTGTTTATGTTAAAAATAAATATGATATTCCTAAATTCAATAAGGCATTTGAGGAGATATTTCGCCCTGCTTTTGAAGTGGCTTTAGAAAATGAAGCATCCTCTAAAAGGGTTGCTCGAAATAATTTTCAGCATTCTAATAAAATGAGGATTATTAAAAAGAAAGATGTAAAGGCTTCTGTAAAACAGAAATTTAAAAATATACGTGAAATGGAAGAGTATATGGGCACTCCTCCTCTTTATGACTCTGAAGATTTAGAACGTGATGGTGAATTATTAAATAAAGATTTAACTAAGATTAATCAGTTTGACCCTAGAATGTTAGAATTATGTCAGGAGTTAGGTCGGAGAATTGCAAATAAACGTTCAAGACGTAAAGCCCAATCTAAAACAAATAAAATTGATATTAGAAAAACCATAAGACAAAACTTAAAATATGGCGGAACAACTATTGATCTTGTTAAAGCTCGTCCAAGACCTCATAAAAATCAACACTTGTTTTTAGATGATATTAGCGGCTCCTGTGAATGGATTAGCAGCTGGTTTTTCATGTTAATGTATTCTTGTCAAACATCATTTAAAAATTCAAGAACCTTTGAATTTGATAATAAAACTATTGAAACCACAGAGGCATTAAAATCTAAATATCTTTATGAAGCATTTGTTAATGTAAGGGATATGCGTATTAAAAAGTCTATGATACATGGTACTTCAAATATGTATACTGCATTTAAATCATTTATGAGACAAGCAGATATTACCAATAAAACATATATAATAATTTTATCTGATTGTAGGGACTGGGCAGGACCAAAAGATGATGGCATTCAGCGAAGTGTTGAGCTTATTCGTCAAATGTCTTCTATGGCGAAAAAGGTTATTATATTAAATCCTGAGGATAGAAAGAAATGGGATATTGTAGATAGTTGTGTGTCTTTATACCGTGAAGCAGGTGCTCAGGTTTATGAGGTAAATACTTTAAATCAACTTGCAGATTTTGTTATGAATATGCATTAATTTTATTTATGATTATTTGTTAATAGTATAAATTAGAAAATACTTATTCAATTAGATTTTCAAATTTTAAATTTTTTAAAATTAAAAAACTTATTTATCAAGTAGGATAATTTAATTAAATTTTTTAAAATCATTGTGATATTATGGCTGTATGTACAAAATGTGGAAATCCTAAGGTTGTTATTAACCGTAAACAATCTGGCCAATTTTTATGTGGGGATTGTTTTATTAAAAGTATTAATAAAAAGGTTCAACAAACAATCAGAAGGGAAAAATTAATCCAAAAAGGTGATAAGGTTATGCTTGCATTATCTGGTGGAAAAGATAGTGTTGTAACCTTGGATATTTTAAATTCATACTATGAACGTCATGTCATTGACTTATGTGCTGTCACTATAGATGAAGGAATTAAAGGTTATAGAAGTGATGGTGTAAATATTGCAAAAGCACATGCTAAAAAATTAGGTATTGAACATAAAGTTGTTAAATTTAAGGACTGCTTTTCAATAGATTTAGATGAGATAATGGAATTTGAAAATCATAGAGGATCATGTACATACTGTGGTGTTTTTAGACGTTGGATTATTAATCGTGCAGCAAGAGAATTTGATGCAACTAAGATTGCAACAGGTCATAATCTTGATGATGAATCTCAAGCTATTTTAATGAATTATCTTGAAGGAAATATTAATAATCTTTCAGCATTAGGGGCACTAACTACTTCTAAAAGTCCTAAATTTACACCTAAAATTAAACCTTTAAGGGAAATCCCAGAAAAAGAAATAGGTCTATATGCTATTGTTAAGGGATTAGATGTTCATCTTGCAGGTTGTCCATATGCTCAAGAATCATTTAGAATGGAAGTAGGTAATATTTTAAAAGACCTCTCAAAAGAACATCCAACTATGATGTATTCTATACTTAAAGGTTATGATAAGATTAAACCACTGGTTCGTGAAAACTATCCTCCACAATTCCATCTTGGTGATTGTGTTAAATGTGGGGAGCCTTCTTCAAATGAACTATGTAGAGCATGTACATTTTTAGAAGAATTAGGCCATGAAGTTCAACTATAATTTATGTTTAATTATTCAAAAGTAAAATTTAAAAAAATATAATTTAAAAAAATATAATAATATAATATTTATCTAAAAAATCACTAAATAAAAATTATCAGGGAGAGAAACTATGTCTTATAAAGTGATATTTAAAGAATTGGAAGAAGAAAGAGAATTATCTGGAAAAACCACTATTCGTGATGTTTTAGCTGATTTGGATATTTCATCAGAAACTGTTGTTGTAAAACAAAATGGTGATGTTGTAATAGAGGATAGTGAAATTCAAGATGGTGATGAAATTCAATTAATCCAAATTATATATGGAGGTTAATTTTCCATATTTTTTTAATTTTTTTCAATTAAGTTCTAAAATAAATTATAATATAGTATGACCTAATATAATTCTAAATTAATTTATTTTATTGGAAATATAATATAATTAATATAATCAAATTAATAATTCAATTTAATACTTAAATATTTTCTTAAACAACAGTTATTTAAAAATCATTATTTATGGTGATATTATTAAAGTCAATTACGATTGTGCTCCTTGTTTTATGCGTCAGGCAAAAGATGTATTAGATGAGATTACAGATGATGAGAATGTTAAAATTGAGGTAATGTCTTCTATATTTAAATTACTTGCTCGGGAGTACTATGTTGGAGCTAACTCAAATTGGACAGGTTCTAAAATTCATCGTTTAATAAAAGATGAAACAAATACTGATGATCCATACTATTTACGTAAAAAACAGTCAAATGAAATGGCAAAATCTTTTATGGATGAAGTAGTAAGTATTTTAAAAGAAGATGATTCACTTGAGACGGCTGTTAAGATAGCTATTGTTGGAAATATCATTGATTTTGGAGCTTATCCTAAGGATACAGATTTTAAACAATTGATTAAAGAGAATCTAAATAAAGATTTAATGGTTAATCAATCTGATTTACTTGAAGATGCTTTAATAAAACATGATAAAGTATTATATTTAGTGGATAATGCTGGGGAGATTGTATTTGATAAAATACTTCTTGAAAAGATAAAATCCTATAATCTAGATATTACTCTTGCAGTAAAAGAAGCACCAATTGTAAATGATGCATGTATGGAGGATGCCCTTGAAGCAGGTTTAGATGAATATGCAGAACTTGTAAGTACAGGTGAAGATACTGTAGGTGTAGTTTATGAGGAATTTTCAGATGAATTTAGAGAAATCTTTGATGAGTCTAAATTTATAATCTCTAAAGGTCTTGGAAACTTTGAGGGATTAACTGAAATTGATGTGAGTGATAAGGATGTATTTTATTTAGCCTGTGCAAAATGTCCAGTAAGTGCTAGATTAATTGGTATAGATTTAGGTGAAATGTTTTTACTTAAAGATGATGGGTCTCTTTTAAATTAAATGGTGAATCTTTTTAGATTAAGATGATGAATTTCTTTTAAATTAAAAATTTTAAAATGTGGTAAAATGATTGTAGGTTTTATTGGTTTTGGACAGGTATCTGCAACTTTATCAGATATACTAACCAGTAGGGGAGTTCAAACAGTTACGGTTGTAAAAGGTAGAAGTCAAAAAACTAATAAATTAGCTGTAAAATCTGATGTTAGAATAATTGATTCATATGAAGCATTACTCCGTGGGTCTGATATTGTAATATCTGCAAACTCTCCTGCAAATGCATTAAATGTTGCAGATAAATATGCTGATTTAATAGGTGATGGTATTTATGTGGATTTAAATAATGTTTCACCAAACACTACTCGTTATATGGCTAACTTTTTTAATAAATCCAAACTGCCAGTTCCAGAAGATGAGGGTAGCAGATTAAATATTTTTAAAAAGAAAAAAGAACAAGATTTAAGAAATAATTTTGTTGACGGCGCAATTATAGGTAAAATATCTAATAATCCTCCTTTAATACTCTTGTCAGGGGTACGTGCAGATGAACTTGCAATTTTAAATAATTACGGTTTAAATGTAATGGTTTTAAGTAAAAATCCTGGTGATGTATCTACTTTAAAAATGCTTAGAAGTCTATATACAAAAGGAGTCTCAGCAGTTTTAATGGAAGCTTTTGAAGCTGCAAAAGAAATGGATATGGAAGATCAGTTATATGAAATATTGTCCATTACAGAAGGAGAAGACTTTGAGGAAAAATCCAAATCAAGAATAAACAATACTTATGCTAACTCCAAAAGGAAAGTTGAAGAGATGGATGAAGCATTAGAATTTTTAGATGATGTTGTATCTGGTAAAAAACACTTTATGAGTAAAGCCACAAGAGATAAATTTGACTCATATTAACTTATTTTTTTATTATCTAGATAAATCATATTCTAATTTATGAAATCATAACTCTGTGAAGGAAGATTATTTTCATTTTCTCGAATTTGATTAAAATAAAAAAAGTAAATCTAAATTTTAAAACATGTAAAAAAAAAATAAAAAATAGTCAGTATTAACTCATACTGAATTATTCTAAATCGTCTAATGAATTTGTGTAAATTCTTAAAGATTCTATTTCCTCTAAGTTAATGGTTAATTGGTTGTTTTCATCTTCATCGTATAATTGGATTTCGATACCGTTTTGAGGAGTCTTTATTATAGCTATTTCTTTAATATCGCTAAACAGGTCAATACTGTTTAGAAATATTTCATGAGGTTCTTCAAGAATTACATTTGTAATTTTTGGATGGACATCTTTTGTGTAGGTATGGTCTTTTAAAATTTTATTAAATTCTTTTAATTCCATTTTAAAAACCTCCAATAAATTTTTAGTATTTATCTAAAAAATTTATTATACCGCAGGTTATTAACCAAATTCCAATAATTAAACCAAGTATGAATGGATTAGTCATATATGTTACGATTATTATATAGATTAAACCTAATACAATTCCGCCGATTCCTTTATAAAATCCATATTTGTTATCTCTATTTGATATGATTTGGATTAAACCAATTATTATTAAGAATATTCCTCCAAGATATGGACTTAAACCGGTTAATGATCCCATGAGATTTTGATTAAATATAAATGAGAAACTCAAAATCAATAATATGAAACCGAGTATTGTATTAATTGTACTAATATATTTATCATAATCTGCTTGGCTAACTCCACATAATAATAAATATATTGACATTAATAATATGGATAAACCTACAATTGCCTCATTTTTAATATATCCAAGTAGGGGAAAGGCAATTACTATTATTCCGAGTATTACAGATATAATACTCATTAGTTCTTTTTTCATTTTAATCCTCCAATATTATTAAGATAATTATTTTATAATTATAAGTAAAATATCATATTAATAAACAATATTACTAAATATTATTTGTTTATTTCTTTTTTATTATTTAATAAATTTTCTATTATTTGATAAATCTAAAATTAAATATTTTCACTTTATTTAATTTTTATCTAATTTGATAAATTAATTTTATTTTTCATATAAAATTATAATTTTTTTAATAAAGGGGCAGGTGATTAGTTCTTGTTTTTGAATAGTTAAAATCTCCACTTAAAACTTCCCCTTCCCATTCCTTTTTACACTCACAATCATATTCTATTTTCTCTTGTGTGAGGTTAGATTTTATAATCAGATGTTTTAAGTCTTTATTACATTTTTTACAATTATAGGGGCCTCTTCTAGAACCAAATGCTGAGGTGTCCATAAGTGAAGGTATTGATACACTATCTCTAATTTTGTTAATAACTTCAACAGCAGACCATATCCATGGTGGCTGGTAGGATTTTGTTCTCCATAATCTTTCAATTAAAGTTCCACCATGAATTGTTGCAGGACAATAGGATAATCTATCAACACCAATCTCTTCACAATATCTTCCAGTTTCAATTGCCTCATCAATTGCTTCCATTTCAGATAAAAGGATAGGTTTTAGAAAGATATATGGTTTTGATTTAACATTATATCCTTTTTCTTTCATTTTCTTAATTATACTTACTGCATTTTCAAAGTCTTTTAGTGTAAAACCTTTGTTAATATTATATAATCTTGTTTTATCATTTGATGTTTCAAGACCCATACTTATTTCAAATAACTTGTCTCCAATAATATTAAAAACTTCTTCAATTACATCTTCTTTAACATATTCTGGTCTTGTCTCAACAACTACTTCAGAAAACTCTTCACTTTCTGCAATAATTTTAAGTATTTCTTCACGTGCTTCTTTTGGAACTTCTTTAGGATTTAGGAAACTTCCTGATGCAAATATTTTTATTGCTATTTTATCACCTCCTTTAAAGTCTTCTTTAATAGGATGTTTTTCAAGTTCACTTTTAAATAATTCAACAATTTTTTCCGCTTCAACTGGCTCTTGGGTACAGTCATTAATATAACTGCACATTGTACATCCTCCACTTGGACCTAAAGCCCAGGAACAACCTTCTGTTGCAAGAATTACAAATAAACTTTTACCTTTTCCAGAGTATAATAGATCTTCATTATACCAACTGGTTGATACCTGTTCTGGAACTTTAGCTTTAATTCTTTCATTTGCATCTTTTCGGATTTGTTTATTTAATTCTTGAATTTCCATATAATCACTATAAGTTTTTAATACCTATAAAAATTGTTTAGTATTTTTTATAATATTTATTCTTAAATTAATATAATAAATCTTACTATTATCATATTTATTTTATCCTACTATTGTCTTACTATTTTATCTTACTATTATATTTGAAATAATCCTGTTGTTTAATTGTAGTTTATAGTAAAATATGATTTGAAAATATTTTCACTGTAATTTCATAAGTTTTATTATTATTTTATTATTTTTATAATTTTTAAAAAACAGCATTAATAAAAAGTGAATATAAGTTAATAATTGAAAATCTATTAAAATAAGTTAATATGTGTTAAAATTAGTTTTAAGAAATAGTTATGTTTTAAAAAATAAAAAAAAGAAAAAAAGAAAAAAATATTAAATTTAGAAACTAGCAATTACGTCTCCTAATAATTTAATAGATTCTTCTACGTTTTTACCGACAGGGGAACCTGCGACGTATTGAGTTACACCCATTTCAGCTAAGCCTTCAATTTTTGGAATGAACTCATCAGGAGTACCACATACTGAGAATGCATCGAGTGCTTCGTCAGTTACAGCACCAATAGCTCCACCGAAGTCACCTTTAGCTAAGAATTCACCCATTTTGGTGTTGAATCCGTCAGGTAATCCGTGTCTTTCAATTACTGGAGGTGGGGATCCTGCTGCAATAAATGCAACTACGATTTTTGCTGCGT
>CAYQMW010000100.1:0-6442 GCA_964418715.1 uncultured Methanobrevibacter sp.
ATCCTTCTGCAATGTAAACTTGACCTTTCATTTCAGGTACAGCACCTGGGTGGTAACTTGCTACATTGACGTTTTTACCTAAATCTTCAAAGATTTTGTTTAATCCAGTAGTAGGAATAGTACATGCATGGGTTACAATTGCACCATCTTTAATTTCGTCTGCGAATTTTTCAATAATTGCAGGTTGCATACCTCCTTCTGGTAACCAGGTCATTACCCAATCAGCATCTGCTACTGCTTCACGGTCATCAGTAGTACATTTCATTCCTAAGTCTTCTGGGTGGGTAAAGTGAATAGCACCTTTGGATGGTTTTGGAACAGTTTCAGCTAATTTAGCTACTTTTGATCTAATTGCTGGCATTACATCTTCAGGATTTCCTGCTTTGTGAGCTGCAATTACGTCAGCATAATCAAAGTCATCTACTACAGTGAAATCACCGTCAAAAGTTGGGTCAGATACAACAACTTCATCTACACCTGCTAATTCTAATAATTCAGCACCCATTTCAATAGTAGAGTGAGTCATTGAAATATTTTCTTTTCCAGTTAACTCTGCAACTTCACATGCTCTTGAGAAGTTGGTAATACCTGCTGCAGCATGAGTTCTATAACATCCTGCACCTAAAATTGCTACTTTCATTTTTTAAAATCTCCTTTATATTTTCCCACTTTGTTATTTTTATAAAAATATTAAAATTATTTAAAGTAATAAAATGGTTGTACTTAAAATCATCTTAAATTTTTTTACTTGATTTTACTCGAATATTTTTAAGTAATCATTAGGAAATGTTTGTTAATTTTATTAGACTTAATGAAATCATTTTATTGATTATTTTATGTGAATTTTCCCTTATCACTTAAATTGTTATAAAGAGTGGTTGTTAATATCAAAGACCCTTCTTTTAACAAATGAGTAATACTTATTAACAAAGTAGTATTAAATCATATATCGTAATACATATTTATAATTATTTATTACTTTTTTCTCTATATGGGGCTAAAAGTAATAATTCTTAAATTATCAATAAAAAACATCAATAAATTAACAAAATTTTTATATTATATCAAATTTAAATACAATATTATGTGATGTAATAAAATTTTATAAAAAAGTATTACTTTTCTGTGATTATACTTGCAATTTGTAATAATATATAAAATTTTAAATGATGAGGGAGAAAATGTACGAACTTATTAAAGAATCAATTAATAGTGATGAAAGTGCTTTAGAATTAGCAAAATCCAAAAAAGATGTGGAATCTGTTGTAGATGCAGTATCTGATTTAAGTTTTGAAGATACAATGAAATTAGGTATGCGTTTTAAAAAGTTTCCAATAGGATGTGATTTAACTGAAATAGTTGTTGGAACTTGTGCTTCAGATTTAAGTAAAATGGATTTACTTGGTAATTGTTTACTTGCTAATATGATTGGAGCACCAATACATATTTGTGCTTATGCATTTTCAGATATTGCTGAAAAATATTCCCAAAGAGGAATTGAAGTAATGGAAGATGTTTATAATATTACAGATGTTCCATTAGATTTGGATCATTTTGGTAAATATGGTGCAATGAGATTTCCTAAACGTATTGTAGGATGTGGGGGAGACTGTTATAATCAGGGTCCTAGTTTTACTGAATGTCCTAGAGGAAGAATTCATGAAAGATTGACTGATAAAGAAAAACAAGAGGCAGATGATAAAGAGAAATGGGTTAAGTTATCCTCTTCTGTTGCAATTAATCTTACAAGTGAGCAATGTGGTGAAGCTCATGCAGCACCTTTAGAAGAAGCTATGGATCTTGCAAATCTTGCAAAAAAATATAATAAAGGTCTTGAAGCGATCATGTTTGTAGGTGATGGATACGATGAGTTAATCACCGGATTTAAAAAGGCTCTTGAAATTGGAGTAGATGTTTTTGTTATGGAAGGAGGTCCATTTAACCGTTGTGAAAATACAAATGAAAGTTTTGCAAAAGCAATTGTTATGAGTAGAATTTTAAACCCTGGTAAAGTTGTTGCAACTAATGGGGCTTATGAAAGTGAATGTAGAGCAGGATTAAGATCTGGATTAAATGTAATAATTACCGGTTTTCCTAAAAACCATCATGGTTACATGTGTGGTTTTGAACCTGGAACTGCAAAAAGAGGTAAATTTGGTCTTCCACGTGTAATTAAAATTATGAATGAAGAGATTAATCAAGGCCCTACAAGAGTTCCTGTTCAAAGAGATGAATTACTTGCATTAACCCATGCTGTTAAACTTGCAGGTCCTGAAAATATATACCCAAATACTATAGGGTCATTTGCAATTGGAGATGCACATTGGGTAACAATACAAAACTCAAAAATGTATAAGCAGATGAATTTACCTGTAAGTTTAGAAGATATTACAAATCAAGTTAAAGGAAATTCCGTTTCCTTACATGGTGGAAGATTTGTCTCCTGGCTTGTTGCAAAAGAACTTGATAAAAAAGGAGTAGACGAAATTATAATTACTGATAGTAATCCGTGGGTAGAAAAAGTAAGTGTAAATAATTTACAAGAGGAATTAAATGCTACTATTATTCAAGGTCATGCTGATGATAAAAATGTAGGTAGTATTGCAAAAGAGTCAATTATAACTACAACCATTCCTCAAATCCACAATATTATTAAATCAAAAATTCCACATGCAATCAATATTATCTAAAAAAAAATAATAAAATATTTTTTTGATAATGGGGTGTTATTTAGAAAATAAGTTTATATATTAAATAATTTCAGTATAATTTTATTGATTTTTTAATTTCTAAAAATAATACGGTTGTACATAATATCACAAGAATTTAAAAAATAATAAAATTTCTGTTACTATCTAAAATGAATCAAATATTCACCTATTGTTTAACTGATAAAAAATTATTTTCATAACACCCTTTAAAAATTAAAAAGTGTTTTTTGTGTTTTTTTAATCAACTTAAAATATTTTCATAATATTTTCAATTTTTTTTTTAAATTAATTTTAAAAAATATAAAAAAATCTAGTATTGATCAGATAGTTAATACTATATTATAAAAACTTATTATATTCGTAATACTTTTTATCATAAAAGTAATAAAGATTTATATATGACTTATTATAAAATAAAATATGTGTTTAAAGAGAACTTTTTTTTAAAAAAATTATCACTCAAATCAAAAATAAAATTACTCTTTAAACATAAGAACAATGTGTCATCTACAAAAAACATTGTTCTTACTTTTTATATTTTATTTTAACTGGTTTTTAATAAATTAATTTATTACTTGTTATATACTTTTGATTCATTTATTATTTAATTTTTATTATATTTTCATAGATTTTTATTAAATTATTTTGATAATATTTATAATTTTTATAAAATTTTAAATAATCTTCTAAACTATTTTTCTAAATTTTTTGCTTTAAACTAATTTTTATTGAATATAGTCAACTTCGTATTACATATTTATATTCCATTATTGTTTATGTTTAAAAGAAAAATTAATTTTAATTAAATTAATATAATGGTTATGTAAATTATATTTTTAAGTAAAGTGATTGATTTATTTAAACCTTGCTTTTAATAAAATTACTTAATTCATATTGTAATTTTCCATCTGATTTTAAATTTTTTATTAGGTATTTTAAAATCAACAATAATTCACATATAATATATTTTTTTAAAAAAAGAGTTATGATGAAAGTTTAAATAAATTTAAAGTTTAAAATTAAAAAATTAAAAAATTAAAAATTAAGAAAAAAGAAAAAGATAAAAAAGGAAAAAATAGATTTAGAGATTATTAATCTCATCGAAATACAAGATGTCATCACAGATAACATCAAGTAATTTTTTATCATGGCTAACGGCTAATATTCCAATATTATTAGCTTTACAATGATTGATAAGTGCTTCCCAAATTTGAACCTGGGTAACAGCATCAAGCATAGTACTAATCTCATCAGCAATAATAAATTTTGTTTTGGGATTAATTGCTCTTAATATACTAAAACGTTGTAATTCTCCACCAGAAAGTTCATTTGGCCAACGTGTCATCCAACTATCTTTAAGACCAAATGTGTCTTTTAATTCTTGAGGAGGATTCCAAGATTCTTTTAAAATCTTTTCCATTTTCCATTTTGGATTCATTGTTTTTTCAGGATGTTGGAAAATCAATTGTATAGGATAAAAACCTTTTTGTTTAATTTCATTTCCATCAATTGTCACATTACCTTGATAGTGTTGAATATGGTCAGATATAACTTTACATAATGTACTTTTACCACTACCACTTTCACCCATTAATCCGATGATTTGATTACTTTCTAAAGATAATGATACATCCTTTAATATTGGTCTTTTTTTATTATATGAAAAAGAAATATTTTCTGCTTTAAGAATCATCATTATCCTCCTTGAAATTGAAACATCTAATCATAACTCCATCATGTTCAATTAATTCTGGTTTAGTGTCTGCACATTTATCTAATCGTATTGGACAATTTTCATAATATGGACATCCTTTAACTACATTTAATGGTTGAACACCTTCAGTTAATTTAAATCCATTTTCAGGCAATGCATTAATTAATGCTTTAGTATATGGGTGTAAGAGATTTTCTTGATTATTAAAGTTTTCAACTTTATTAATCTCAATTACATATCCTGAGTAGAATATTGCAATTCTATCTGCAGTTTTAAGTGCAACATCAATCTCGTGAGTAATTAACAAAACACCTTTACCTTTTTCCTTAAGATTTTTTATATCATCAATTGTCTCTTCAACACTTTTAGTGTCAAGACCAGGTGTTGGTTCATCAGCAATTAATAAATCAGGATCATTTAATAATGCTGTAGATAATAATACTTTTCTAGCCATTCCTCCAGATAATTCAAATGGGTATAAATCATCTACACTTTCATCTAATCCATATTTACTAAAGACTTCTCTTTGTCTTATTTTTTTTGTATTGTATTCATCATCGTCTTTACATTCACCGATTGCTTGTTGTGAAACTTTCATCAAAGGATCTAGGAAATTAACAGATTGAGGTATTAAACAAATTTCTTTACCTCTTAATTGTTCTTTTTTGTCCTGATCTAGAATTTCTCCTTTAAATTTAATGTCTCCAGTAACATGTGAATTGTAAGGCAAAATACCTAAAATTGAGTGTGCTAAAAGACTTTTACCTGAACCACTAGAACCCAATATAGCAACAATTTCGTTTTCGTTAACATCTATTGTTAAATCGGATATTACTTTGGTTTCATGTCTATTTAATCCTTGAACATATTGCATAAAAGATATTGATAAATTATTTACTTCTAATAACTCTGTCATAATATCACCAATTCTAGTTATTTGCCTCTGAAGGATCGAATAATCGTTTTAGATTATCTCCAATAATATCAAACAATAGTACAACTATAAGAAGTGCAAGTCCTGGGAAGAATGCTAACCACCATGCACCCATTGCAAGGTATGACATAGATTCAGATAGAATAATACCAATTGCAGGTTCGTGTGGTGATAAACCAAATCCTAAGAATGTTACACTTGATTCGTGCATAATTGCATGTGGGAATACAAGTAAAGTACCAACAAATATCTGAGATATTACTAATGGTAAGATGTGTTCTTTTGCTATCCATAATTTACTTTTTCCAAATTTATTAGCTAATGCCACATATTCAGATGTATTAATTTGCAATACTTCTGCTCTAAGAACCCTTGTAAGATTGACCCAATGTGAAAATGCTACTGCAATTATAATACCAAAAGCACCTTTACCTAATGCTATGGATATCATCATAATTAATAGAATATGTGGTATGGATGCGAATAAATCAATTAACCATGATACAAATGAATCAAGGTATTTGTTTGCACTTGCAAGGAATGCAAGTATTGTAGCTATTATACTGGATATTATGGAAGCTGCAAGACCAATTACAATACTTAAACTTAAACCTTTGATTGTTCTAAGGAACATATCTCTACCCATCCAATCAGTACCAAAAATATGCGCAAAGGATGGAGCTTGCATTTTAGCATTAAAATCTGTTGGAATATTACTGTTAATCAGGGTTCCGCATATGAATATTACTATTAAAACTAATCCAGTAAGAGCAATTGTTAAAAGTGTTTTCTGTCTTAAGTTTAGAGAACTAAACAAGCCTTTATTATACCATGGGGTTTCACTCATCTTCATCACTCCTTAATCTTGGATCAACATATTCATAGATAATATCTGCAATCATATTTCCTACAAATACAAAGATGGTACTTACAATAACAATACCAAGTAATAATGGGACATCTGATCTTAAACCAGCAGCTACAGTTGCCTGACCTATACCAGGGTATGAAAATACTTGTTCAACAAGAATTGTTCCACCAAATAATTCATGTATCTCCTGACCGTAACGTTGGAAAAACCGG
>CAYQMW010000100.1:6452-8122 GCA_964418715.1 uncultured Methanobrevibacter sp.
ACCAAATAATTCATTAAATGATAAGAATTGAATTGTAATTGCTGGAAGTAAAATGTTTCTAATTCCGTGGTTTTTAATTATACTCCAAAAACTTTCACCTCTAGCTTGTGCAAATAGGAAATAATCACTCTTTTTAACATTAATAAGTTTGTCTCTTGTATACATTGTAATGGAAGCGATTCCAACAATACTTAAAGTTATTGCAGGCAGTATTAATCTATATAACCATTGCCAAAATGTTACAGTATCCGATAACTGACCAATAGGAACTGAAAGTCCAATAGGGAACCATCCTAAATATACTGAAAATACCATTAACAATACTAAACCTATCCAAAAAGTAGGAGATGATTGTAGAATATAACAGTAAGTTTTAATAACCTTATCTATCCAAGTACCTTCTTTAGCACCAGCAAGGACACCTAATCCAAAACCTACAACTCCAGAAATAACCCATGAAACTAACATAAGAATTAAACTAGATGTGAATTTTTGAACAATTACTTCGGTAACAGGCACTCTATAAATAAGTGAAAAACCCATACTTCCAGTTGATAAAGTTTGAAGCCATCCGAATACTCTTTCTCCTAATGTTAAATCTGTACCCCAATAATGACCCATAATTGCTAATTGTTCTTCACTAACAATTCTTTGACCAAGATAAGCTCTAACAGGGTCAATAGGAGAGAGTTGTATCATTATAAAACTGATTGCTGCAATAACAATTAATAAAATTAGTAATCGAATAAATTTAAATCCTAAAAATTTAGCTAATTTTTTATTGTTAATTTTAATCAACTCATAAATTTTTTTTTTTTAAAAAAAGTTTTGAATTCTAATAACTTTAAAATAACTTTAAATCTTTAAAGTTTATAATAATAAAAAAAATTATTTAAAAATGATTTATTTAAAAAATAAACCATTTTAAATATTTAAATTTTTAACTACTTGTAGCGTTTGCATCAGTAGTGTTTACATATTTCCAATCGTAAATATTACCCCAGATATCTCCACCGTGTGGATAAATAAGGTGAGTACTATTAGAAATATCTAAGTTATCACTTACAAAGTAAGTGTAATCCATGGTACCAATCCATAAGAAGGGGTATTGGGAGTTTGCATCTTGAGCAGCTTGAGACCAGGTACCATATGAACTATCTAAGTCCTGTGCCATTGCAGAATCGATTGATGCATCTACTTGAGAATCATTAAGTACTTCTGGGTTGTCGTAACCTTCACCAGCTACTCTTGAATCATATTGATGTTCACTGACATAGGGATCATCCGAACCGAATCCCAATACTCCACCAACTTGGTTTCTTACAGGATCAATATCATCCCAACTTTTACCTTCAGGAGTAATTTCAATACCTAAATCTTTAGCTTGTTCTGCAACAGAAACAGCAATAGCTTGTCTTTCAGTTGCTGATGATTTATAGTAAACTGGGAATGATGCTTTTACACCATTTTTCTCTCTGATTCCGTCACCATTAGTATCTTTCCATCCAGCTGCATCAAGAATTGCTTTTGCTTGGTCTACTTGACCGTCTTGATATGGGGAGTCATATGCCCATGGTAATTGGTTAGCAACACCGGTGTAAGATACATTACCGAATCCGTTTAAGGAACCGTTTACTAATTTTTCTCTGTTAATACCAATGTTTAATGCT
>CAYQMW010000101.1:0-7889 GCA_964418715.1 uncultured Methanobrevibacter sp.
AATCCTTCTCATATTCTTTATGAATAATATCCATATTATTAATCATATCATCAGGAGATTGAACCTTACAAAGTATACCTTCATCAATTAATATATCCAAATATTCAACTCCCGGCAAATCAACAATAAAACTTACACAATCAAATTGTAGACCTTCATAAATAGCTGTTGAAAATGCTCCTACCTGATATTTACTTTCTGCAAATAATTTGTAAAGTGGAGTTTCACTATTATCAATTACCCTAAAGTTAGAGGTTTTATCTGCATCTACAAGCTCAGTGTAGTTTTGCCTACAATTATCATATTCTCCAGGATGAAGTTTATAGACAAATTCATAATCCTCATCATTTAGTTTATCCAATAATCCGACTGCAAACTGAGCTAAATATTTACCTATTACTCCCTGTGATATAAAAAGTATTTGATTATTCTTTTTTTCTGTATTTTTAAATTCTGTTGATGATACTTCAAAATACCCATAACCTAAAGGCAATATGTCTTCTGATGAGAGAGGATAAAAGCTGGCATTTTCCCAATACTTACCAAAACTTAAGATTTTATCTGGAAAATACTCAATATTACTTACTCTTACATCACCATCATCATTTTCAATAATATTATGTTCATCAGGATAAGAATAACCCATATGGTAATTACTAATAGTCCCATGTTGAAGTTCTAAAACTTCAATGCCCAAATCACGGGCTGCCTTTACAAGTGCTTTGTTTTCATATGCAACAACAACATATACCTGTTTAGGGTTTTTCTTAGTGAGTAATTTCTTATATTGTTTGTATTCATATTTAAAATTAAGAATATGGTCTTTTATAACATTTTCCAAATAATCAAAATCCATATTAAATTGTACACTTAAATCATTTAACAATGCCCTTAAAAGTTCCCTTTCAGAATCTGTAAATTTAACCTTATGAGTTTTCTTATAAAAATAAGAACCTAACAATATTCTATCATTATAACGGATTTTATTTGACTTATTTGTAAAATGATTATTTAAATATGGACTTTCAATTATCTCATAGTCTTTATTATACTCATCAAGATAATTTGTTAAAAAATATGTGTAGATGTCCCTATACTCATTTTTATAGAGAACTTTTCTAGGATGGTCAAAGATTAATATGTCCTGGTTTTTATCTCCTCCAAATGGACTGTTTAAAATACTGTTTTTTAAAAATGGAATGAAAGACATTATTTTATCAGATAATTTTAATGAACTTTGCTGAGGTGAACCGAATGTATTTAATTTTCTTGCAATGTCATAATATAGATACATTCTAATTAACTGCCAAAAATAAACACCGTCAATTTGCTCATGGTTTAAATTGTATTTATTTTCAAGTGAAAAAAAAGCATCTGAAATATCTTTAACCGACCACATTTTCTAACCTTAAAGAACTTTACTAAATATTAATATATTTTGTAAAAATAAATATTTTTCTTAAAATTTTAAACATCACTAATCTTAATGAAAAATAAAATTTTTTTAAAAAACTTTATTAAATTGAGTATCAAAGTCAAATGTATTTATTTATTTATTTAATTTAAAATTAAATGAACAATGTTAAATTATATAAATTTGTTAAAATTCTCATAAATCCATATAAAAACCGTTATTTTTTTAAATTAAAAGCAATAAATATATTATATAATTAAGACACCATACAAAATAAATTTAGGAATTTCAAAAAAAGAGAATAAAAAAATAGTTAAACATCAACGATTTAATAAGACAAGGAGGCAGGGCCTAATGACAGGCGAAAACAGCGAAGTTACTCCGAAGTCTATTTTAATAGTTGAAGATGAGGCTATTACCGCATTAACCTTAAAATTAGATTTGGAAGATTTAGGTTATGAAGTAATTGCTATTGTAGATACAGGTGATGATGCAATTGATCATGCTGTTGAACACCGTCCAGATTTAACGATTATGGATATTAATCTTAAAGGAGATATGAACGGTATTGAAGCAGCCGAGAAGATTTTAGCATTAGATTTGGCAGTTATTTATTTAACTGGAAACACTGATGATATTACATTTAATGAAGCAATAACCACCTCACCAGCATCAGGATTCCTTCCAAAACCATATGATATTAATACACTATCCAAAAATGTTGCTTTAGCAATTAATCGTCAATCAGTAGAATCTGAAAAAGTTAATGAAGCTAGAGGAATAACTAAAGATAAAAACCAATCAGAAAGTGATGTTTTACAACTTGAAAGTGGTAAGGGAGATCTCCTTGAATCCGGTGATGAAAAAATAGACTATCAAAATTATTTAGAGTATAATGACCTGCAGCAAAAAGCTAAAGAAGAATATAAATTATCAAATGATGCTAGAAAACATTACGAATCTAAAGATTCAATTTCAAAAGAAAGAGTTATTGTTGTTGAAGATGAAGCAATTACTGCATTGAATTTAAGATTAGACCTAGAAGACTTAGGTTATGAAGTTCTAGGAACTATTGATAATGGAATTGAAGCGATTGAAAAATCCAAAGAAGAGTTTCCAGATATTGTCCTAATGGATATTAATTTAAAAGGAGATATGACTGGAATAGAAGCATCCAAAGAAATCAGTGAACTTGGAGTTCCAATAATATTTTTAACTGCAAATTCAGATGATATTACTACTTTTGAAGCATTAAAAACTGTTCCATATGGTTATTTATCCAAGCCATATTCACTTAAAGATTTAGAATTGACTATGGCAATGGTTCTTAGAAAACATGAAGAAGATGTTAAAACAATTATTAAAACTGAAGACAAAGTTTCTGAGAAAAATGTAGAACTTATTATTGAAAAAACGGATATTTCCATTCTTCTAATTGTATGTATAATTTTAATTATAACTAGTCTATTTCAACGGAATGTTACCTGGCTGCAATGGGTCCTATTTATTCCATCTGTGATTATGATGTTTTTAGCTGTTGTTAGTCTTAAAAAACAAGACCCTGTAACTGAATGGGAAATTCCTCCATTTGTAACATGTATTGTTCCAGCTCATAATGAAGAACATACAATTGCAGAAACTGTAACCAGTTTAGCATCTATAGACTATACTTATAAAGGAAAAACAAATTATGAGCTTATTGTTTGTAATGATGGTTCTGAAGATAGAACTGGTGAAGAATTAGCTAAATTAAAAGATAAATTCCCTCATTTAAAAATCATTACCCGTGTTCCACCACGTTCAGGTAAAGGTAAAGGGTTTGTATTAAATGATGCACTTGAAATCTCCAAAGGAGAGATTATTGCAGTATTCGATGCAGATGCAAGAGTTGAACCGGATTTTCTTAAAATTATCTTACCTTACTTAAATGATCCTGAAGTTCAAGGTGTTCAATCCCGTATTAAAATGTATAATAAGGAAGAAAATTGGCTTACTCACATGCAACATGTTGAATTAGCAGGTTTTGGAAATACCGTTCGTGCGAAAGATATATTAGGTAAAGCTGGCTTTTTAGGCGGTAATGGACAGCTTGTAAAAAAAGACGCAATCTATGGTGGTGGAGGTTGGGATGGTTTTGCAATTACTGAAGATTTGAATTTAAGTGTTAAGTTAATGATTGAAGGATATGCAATCCGCTACTGTGGTGACACTTGGGTTTATCAAGAAGCGGTTCCGACATGGAGACAATTATTCCGTCAAAGAGCACGTTGGGCAATTGGTAACTTTGAAACACTGTTTGTATATGGAACAAGAATTATCAACTCACCAATGCCTCTTTTTAGAACATTTGGTGTTTTAGAGCATGTGGCATTTTATGGTTTGAACATGTTAGTATTTTTCGGTTTTATAGTCTGTGCAGTTAATATCGCCGGATGGTTCTTACTAGACCAAGCAACCTTAATTAGAATGGATGCCCCTTTAATTGTAGGAATATTATCAGCAATCGGTTTCTTCCCAGGAGCAATAATTACTTTAACCAGAGATAAGGTAGGTATTTTTGAACTTATTTACGGTACTTTTGGATATTGGCTTTATTGTTTCCATTTGATTCCACTGTTCTTTATAACTTCATATCAAATGTTAACAAGAAAAGAAAGAACCTGGGCTAAAACCGTCCATACTGGTGATGATGAAGTGGAGGAAGTAAGTACTGAAGACATTCCAATAGGCAGTATTGAGGAAGAATAGCTTTTAATTAATATTTAAACATGAAAAAGGATTTTTTAGCGTCTCCACAATAGTTTGCAGAAACAATACTTCCAACATCCTTTTCAAATTTTTCTAAAAATTTAAAGGAAGGAAGGGTTCTAAATTCCACCATCAATCCTGCATCACTTATCATATGGACTTTAAAATCTGATAAAAATCGTCTTTTCTTAAGTCCCATTTTAATCAATACATTTTCAATAGTATAAACTACAGATATTTTGGAACTTTCTATTTTTGAATTTAAAAGGTCGATTTTTTCCTCATTAGATTTGTCTTTAGATAATTCTCTTTTTTCCCTAAGCAAATCTAAATATTCATCAATAACCGGATAATCAGTCATAACATCACTTCAGCAATAATGATTTAAGCTTATTCAAACATCTCTTTATCTAAAATATCATCTGCTTTAATGTCTCTTTTTGCAGTTTTACCAAGAACGGTACTAATTTTATCTGGAGAAATACCTGAACCTGGACGTTTAAATGTTAAATCATCTTCTGTAATTGTGCTGCCCTTTTTTATATTTCTAGATGCAACAATGGAACGTCTTGCCTGAAGTCTAGATTGAGATTCGCATTCAAGAGGCTCTTTATCATATTGGCCATTAATTGTTTTAATAAATTCAATATTTTTTCTAAATACCCTTACATCATCTGGATCCATTCCATGATAATGATCATTACCTTTTAAGCTTTTATCTAATGTAAAATGTTTTTCTATTATAGTTGCACCATAAAGATAAGCTGTAAGTAATGTTAACATATTATTGTCAGGTTTTGTATGATCTGAATAACCAATCTCATAATCTGGAAAAGTATCTTTTAAATTTTTAATCATAAGCAAATTTGCATCATTATAATCAGTTGGATAAGAAAGTACACAGTGAAGAATACCAATATCCACATTAGGATTAGTTTTTTCAATGATAGATATGGTATTTTTAACCTCTTCCATTGTAGATGCGCCAGTAGAGATTATAATTGGTTTATTTTTAGTGAGTATTTTTTTAATAAATGGAGTGTTGTTTAAATCAGATGAAGATATTTTATAAACGTCCATAAATTCATCTAAGTAATCAACAGAATCAAAGTCAAATGGTGTAGATAAAAACATAATGCCTATTTCCTTACAGTATTCTGCAAGTTCCTTATACTCTTCATATCCAAAGGAATCAAATTTTTTAAATAATTCAAATTGGCTTGTAGTTGGTTCTTCATTTAAATCCCAATATGCTGGAGAATTACGGCTTGCAATTGTTTCAGCTTTATAAGTTTGAAATTTAACACAATCACAACCAGATTCTTTTGCTTCTTTAACCATTAATTTTGCAGCTTCCATATTAGAAATATTTTTTGATTTAGCAATATCATAATAGTTTACACCAATTTCACCAATTAAAAATGGTTCACTTTCAAAAATACTCATTTAATACACCTTAATAATGTAAAATAAAAATTAAATTAAAAAAAAGTTTAAATCTAAATAAGAAATTAAAAGAGGAAATTAACTTCTTCACCTGTTTCAAGTTCTTTTTGTCTCATAAACTCTTTATAAGTGATTCTTAAAATATTCATAATATTTTCATAACCATGTTTTAAGTCTACCTTCTTCATAGAATTGGATAATTCTACCCTAAGAGGATAGTCTTCAATAATTTCTACAAATGTATTTATTATTGCTTCTTTTTGAAGATTTTCACCAAGACCTAAATTTATAAATCCGTTTTCCCTAACACCAAATGCATGAGTCATTTCTCTTTCATTTTGACAAATACAAATACATGGAACAGCAAGGGAAGCAACCTCATACATGGTTCTGCCTGCAGACGTAAATATTAAATCAGCAGCAGCCATATAATCACTCATATTTTTAACATTTTCTAATATTCTAACATTAATATTATTTTCATATTTACTTTTAATTGCCATTTTATTTTCATATCCTAAACCTAAAATAACAGTTATACTCTTATCAAAACCAGATTCAATTATTGCTTCCAAGGTTTTTTCAGTTAAATTATTAGGATCTGTTCCTCCAAAGGTAAGAAGTACCTCATTAACCTCTTCTTGAACATACTTAAAGGAATGATAGTAAAATTCCCCTCTAAGCATATAATAATCAGGTCCTGAGTATAAATTTGGAATATGACCCTCATGTTCATATAATGCATCAAAGATTAAATTAGCATATTGAGTTCCAGGACCAATATCTTCAAAATTAATAATAAAGTATCCTAAATCTCTTAACTGTCCCATATAATCTACATCAGTATCTAAAATATCATTGACTACAATATCTGGTTTAAATTCCAATATTTTTTCAATCAAATCTTTATTACCCTTATGAGTTATAATAGGATAATTTTCATCTTTAACAAGTTCAATTCCAATAGGTTTATTCTCATCAAGTAAAAATACAACATCATGATTTGTTAATTTAGATGCAAGAGAAAGACATCTAAATATATGGCCAGTTCCAATAATATTTGTTGCATCCGTTTTTAAGATAATTCGTTTTTTATTTAAAAGCTTTTCAGCAACCCACCAATCTTCATAATTATCAATGTCTACACTTTCATCACGAGAAACTTCTATTAAACCAACATTTTCCCCAATACGTGAATCTTCATGTACAAAACTCCTTTTTGTACCTAAAATAGCCCCAGTCTCTTCAAAGACTTTTGGTTGATACTGTCTGTTTAGCCTCTTTTCGTATAATGGATAAAAAGATTTCTTTTCATCATCATAAGCCCATCTTAATGCTCTACTATCCACCACACTTATTATAGTGTCTAAATCATTTGTAACTAACTGTTCAATAGCAGAATCTAAAGTTGAACTTTTAAGAAGAGGAGATGTTGGTTGGACTGTAAATACCAAATCAAATTCATCCATTAATTTTTTCTCTTCACGGGTTACAGCATCGTATATTACCGGATCAAGAGGTACATCATCACCTGCAAGTTCTTGGCTTCTAAAAGAAACTGAAGCACCATATTTTTGAGCAATAAATTGTATTTTAGTATCATCAGTTGAAACTAATACTTTATCAACATATTTAGAGTTTTTTACACAAGTAATCACATGTGCTACAAGGGGTTTATCTCCTAAAAATCGAATGTTCTTTTTAGGAATAGCCTTAGAACCGCCTCTAGCAGGAATAATTACAATAACTTGTTTATTATCATACATGAGAAAAACCTTTTATAAAATATCAATATCCAAATTAGAATTGTAAAAAAAAATTTTTATAAGAATTTAATAAAATATTATACTTTATAGATATTAAATTTTTTTAAAAAATCTAATTTTTTTAAAAGAAAATTAAAGTAAAAATCCGAGATTAAAGAAATATTAAAGGACATTGACAAATTAAATAAATTAATAATTAATTAATTTAAAAATTCAAATAATGAAACTTATAAAATAGTAAAATCATATATTATTAATAATAATATTAATAAAATTAATTAAATTGTTAAATTAATTATTAAATTAAAAGTATAATTATAAAGAAAATTATTAAAAAAAATTAATTATTAAACTATTAACTTAATAAAAAAAGAATCAAATCAGGTAATAAAATGACTAGTAGTATGAAAGATATGTCTAAAACATTAATAAAACGTATTAATGATTTAGCTGTACCAATAAAAATAATGCACGTGTGCGGTTCACATGAACACACTATTATGGAAAATGGAATT
>CAYQMW010000102.1:0-7756 GCA_964418715.1 uncultured Methanobrevibacter sp.
AAACAAGTCGCAAGCAGATTTAGATGAATATGCTTTTATGGATTTGGCATACGGATAGAAAATATTTAGTACTTTTAGCTCTCAAATTATACTATACAACTAAGAAGCATATATCTTTTTATTACTTTTATTTTTACCACCTATTTCAGACTCTTTCAAAAACTTTGTGATTTGAAATTTTTTGAGGAAAATTAGTTTTGAATTTTACTAGTGAAGATAATCTACTTTTGATAATTTTATATAAGTGTAAAATAAATATTCAAATATCCGTAAAATATAAATATTAAATCATATTTTTTAAAATTTATATTTTCGAAGATTTAGGTGATAAAATGTCAAATATAGAAAAAGTAGATGAGTTTTTAACCGAAGCAGGTGTTTTTTACCTTGCAACTGTTAATGAAGAAAACAGACCTAAAAACAGACCATTAGGTTTCCATATGCTTGTAGATGAAAAAATATATTTTGGTGTAGGAACCTTTAAAGAAGTTTATAAACAAATGGAAAAAAATCCATATGTTGAAATTTCAGCTACAGTTATGCCAAGATTTATTAGATATTATGGAAAAGTAGTATTTGATAATGACGAAACATTAGTTGAAAAGGCATTTGAGGCATTACCTGAAATCAAAGGCCTTTATGAAGAAAATGGTTGGGAAATGGGTATTTTCCATCTTGAAGAAGCAACCGCTGAATTTAGAGGAATGATTGAAATTGAAGAAAAATATGAATTCTAATTCATATTTTCCTAATTTTATTTAAATGAATGATTATTTAAGAGAATCAGTCCAAAGGTCAAACTCCTTTATTTGGGGAGGTATTCCCTCATCACCATAACTGTCTAAATACCCGTTCTTTGAGATAATTTCTTCTTCTAATTTTGAACTGTTTACAAAATCAATTAATCCTTTATTTCTAATTATACTGTCTCGTGGTTTAAATGTGGATGACCAGATATAATAAACCTTAAAGACCGTATCTGGATGATAGCCTCCGCCTAAATCTACAGATAAAAGGTCACATTTATTTGTAATTTTATAAACTTCTTCTATTACATCATGACGCCTTACATCACCTGAGATGAATTTAATATTAGAATATTCTCCCTCCAATTTTTCCATTTTAGAAATAGCTTCAGGAGAATTATCAAGTGATATTAACTGACCTTCAGTTAATAAATCTGCAATGATTCTGCTGCTTTTACCTATATGGCAACCTAATTCAATTACTGTATCATTAGGTCTAATCAACTCATTTAAACTCTTTTGATATAATTTCATATTATAGTTAAGCTTAATCATTAAATCACTAGATATTTTTATTAATATTAATTCCACGGTTATCTATTTTGCTTATCATATAATCATTACTTATTGGACTTATATCATCACATAGACCAAATACAGTATTACCTATCATAGCCATAGATGAACCTATACAAAACTCATTAAATTCAACAATCATATCTTCAATCTCACCATTTATCATGCCAATATTTTTAGAAAATTCATAAGAAGATTTAATGAAGTTTAGAGCTGTAGGATCTTCTACAAATGACTTTTGCACTTCAATACCATATTTGGTAATTTTCTGTTTAATATCTTCATTTGCAAGAATTGACGCAGTGCTAATCTCACCGATGGACTTTGATACAATATAATAGTCAGATTTAATAGATTTAGTCTCACCAATTCCCGGTGCTCCTGGTTTTATTCTAAGTACAATACCTTTTGACATTTGGCCAATTACATCCCCAAGGCCACAGTTAAGTGAAACTTCACTTAAATGTGCAAATTGTCCTGCACGAGTAAAATCAATTGGAAGCTTAAGTACCTCTTTAAGTCCAACTGCAATACCTAAACTGGAAGACCCGCTTGTTCCAAATCCACATCCGATAGGAACTTCTATGTCCTGATTAATCAAAAGACCCTTAATATTCTTTTCTTCAAGATATTTGGAAATTGGATAATTTTTGTTTATAATATCAATAGTATTTTTGCTTATAATTTCGTGATATTCATCTTTTTTACCATTAATGAGAATTTCTATACCTTCACTATCACTTTCGCTAATTGATGTTTTTACACCCTTATCTAGAAGCACACCACAGCCAAGAGATCCCTTAAGTAATTTATTGCTTTTCTCATATATTGAAAAGAAACCTGTAATATGTGAAGGTACAAATACTTGAATCATTTTATCACTCTAATTTAACTCATAATTAACACAGATTAAACACAATAAAATAGAATTAAATAAGATTTTATTTAAAGAATAATTGATTTAATTAGATTATTTTAAAATACATTAATAATTATTTGAATACTTAATTTTTTATATAAATTAAACAATAGTAATATTAATTATTATATTTTATCAAAAATATTAATTAATTACCAATATTAATTATATGTTAATTATATTAATTTAAATATTAAAATTTTAATTAATTGAGAGAATTATTCTTAAAATTTATTAAGATAATTTTATAATATTATAGCATATATTTTAATGTATTATCCTAATTTATTATTAATGTTTTATGAGGATTTATTATGGATTATAAAAGAATAGATTTACACATGCACAGTTTATTTTCTGACGGTGAACTATTGCCATCTGAACTTACAAGAAGGGCATTAGTTTTAAATCATGAAGCTATAGCAATTACAGATCATGTTGATTATTCTAATATTGAAGATATTGTAGAGTTACAGGCTGCAATTGATGATTTAAATGAAAATTGGGATATTGAAGTAATTTTAGGTGCTGAAATTACACATGTTCCTCCATCAAGCATTAAACCATTAGCTAAAAGGGCACGTGAACTTGGTGCTAAAATTGTAGTTGTTCATGGTGAGACAATTTCAGAACCTGTTATAAAAGGTACCAATCATGAAGCAGTTACATGTAAAGATGTTGATATACTCGGACATCCAGGACTAATTACAAAAGAAGATGCAGAACTTGCATGTGAAAATGATGTTGCATTAGAAATAAGTTGTAGGGCAGGTCATTGTTTAGGTAATGGTCATGTAGCACAAATAGCACGTGAAGTTGGAAATAACTTGGTTATTGATACTGATACCCATGGACCTGATGATTTAAGAGACTTTGATAGTGCTTATAAAATTGCTTTAGGTGCTGGATTAACACATGATGAGGCCATTAAGGCATTAACCGTTAACCCTAAACACATTTTAGAGAAAAGATTATAATTTTTTTAATTTTTTATTATATTTTTACTATTCTTACTTTTTTCTATTTTACTAAGATCTCAGTCAAAAAAAAAAACTTTAAAATTTATCTAAACATACAAATCAAATAAGATTTATTTTTCAAAAAATACAAAATTATATTTCAAAATATAATCTTTTAAAGGGCAATCCCCCCGTATTTACTAATAGTTATCTTTTTAAAAAATTTTCACAATCAATATCATAAAGTTTATCATAATACTCATAAAAAGAATTGCAAGGTAAATTTATACCCATATCTCCCATACCCACATATAACGAATTTGCAGTTTTTTCTGAAATAATCTCCTTTTTAACAGCTTCAGTTAAAATCATAGAACGTTAATAAGTTCTATATCTAAACTTTCCACATATTCCGCTACATCACTTAAATTGTTACTAGCCACAATACCATTATTTAAATGAGCAATGCCATTGTAGCTGATTCACCAGACCCACAAATTTGACCGTTTTTACTCTAAAAACCTTTTTCAATTGATTTATAAACCACATATTCTTGAGAAGCAAAAGATATTTCTTTAATTTCCACAACACCCTCATTTAATTTTTTCAAAATTTGTTTTTACAAATTAAGGAGTGTTTTCATTCATAATTTCCCCATAAACTTGTTCAGGAATAATAATTTTAGAAAATAACCTTTCTAAAATATAACCTGCATCAACAAATAAAAAACATTCTAAACAGTCAGCATCATAGAAAACAGGTTTACTCATGATTATTCGCCTCATTTAAATTATAAAGAATATCATTTCTAAAACTCTTTATTAAAATTTCCCTGCGTTTTCCTCCCGTTATCTTTTTTTCATCATATGCCTTTTCAGTTAAACGTATTAACTCTCCAATTGAGGAATATTTCTGATTTTCAGAAGATGGTTTATAAAGATTAGTATCATAACCTAATCTATCAGCTTCACGAATTACATTATCACCAAATTCATCAAATTGATTTTGACTAATCCAATTCATTTTTTTAAGACTAATTATCATTACAGAACGGCTAATTTGATCATACTGTTCACATTTAATTACATCTTCTAGTGTCCAATTATCAATTTGATTTTTATTTTTAAACCAATATAGAGCACTATCCGGCATGAGAAAAGTTGAAGCAAAATTATCCGCATTTTTCTCACTTTGATTATTGGCATTTAGGCCACAAACAATAAAATCATCAATATCTTCATATATTAAATGATATAATTCATGAGCCAATGTGAAATTTTGTCTTCCAATTGTATGATTAGTATTAATAAAAATTATTTTGTCTTTTTTTATTTTAGAGCAACATCCACTAATATTAGTTTTCATAGGAAACCAAAGGACTGTTAAATTTTTTATATTATTGTAAACTAGAGAACGTATATTTACGGAAGCAAAGCTTTCAATGCCCCACTCATGTCTTAACATTTCAGCTAATGCAGAACTATTCATGATTAATCATCACCGTTCAATTTTCTTAATAGTTTTAAAAATCCAGTAATTTCATTCATTTTTGCAACTACATTTAAATCCACTTTTTCATCACTACGAAATGCAATATTTGAATTCTCATGAAAATCCGTCTCACCTAATAAATATTCTGGAGAACAATTATATAATAAACATAATTTATCAAGTAAAGTCATGTTAAAATTTCTTTCACCATTTTCTATTTTAGAAAGATTACTTTGAGTAATTCCTAAATATTCGGAAACTTGTTCCTGAGTATATCCATTTTTATCCCTTAACTCCTTTAAATTTTTTGCTACAAGATTTATCATGATATCACTCCATAATTATTTATTAATATGTACTAAAAAATATATAAATATTGCTATATTTTTATGACAATATTGCAATTATGATAAAAAATATACATTAAAAATGAAATTAAACCAGTATAAACAAGTAAAAAATTAGATATAATACTAATATTATTAAATAACCATTTATATTATTTAAATAATTAAAAAAATATTATATACAAATAAAATTTATAATTAAAATAATATTCTATGAATTAAATGATTCAAAAAATTAGCAAAAAAATATCTAAAAAATCATATTATTTAAAAAAAAAGCCAAATATATAAAAAAATTGAGTTTAAAATAAAAAAAGAAAATAGAAGTAATGACTTCTATTTAAATACTAAATATTTTTTGAGTTGAATCTCCATCAAAGTTTTGAGGATTTGTATTAACATTTATGTCATTAGAACATGTTTTAAAAATCCCATCTTTATTAAATGATGCATTTACTTTATAGTGTCCTGTTTTTAAATTGAGTTTTAATAAAGCGATTCCATCTTTATTGGTTTTAACAGTAAACTGATTAGTATTTGCATATTCATAAGCCCAGTCATCTTTTTGAAGATTATATTCTAATTTGAATCTTTTAAGAGTAAGACTTATTTTTTCATTGCTTAATGGATTTCCACAACCGTCATTTAGTTTAACTTCAAAGTATTTATTCTCACCTGATTGCATAACAACATTAGAAGCAGATATTTGAATATCTCCTTCAATTTCAGTCTCATCTAAACTTGGAGAATTTTCTTCTGCAATTGGAAGACTTGCTGGATTTTCACCATTAATAGTGACAAAGTCAGGTAAGACGTTATTTTTACTATAATAGTCCAATATTCCTGCAAATGCATCAATCAATTGAGTATTAGTTAGAGTACCAACACTTGTAATTATATTGTCCATTCCACAATTATTTTCTAATATAAAATTAGAAACATCTTTTGCAGTGTCTATGTAACGGATTTTATATAATTTTTCATTATCAATTGAAGTAATTCCAGTTTTTAAAGCCTCATCATTGAAGTTAATTCTTTTTATAGCAAATCTATAATCATTTTCAATATTTAATATTGCCATAGATTCATAGTATAAAAATTCATTTAAACTTACATCAACTGATCCAACTTTAACAGTTTCTGGAAATTGTCCACTTATTGCATAATAAGTTCTTAAACTTTTAGATGCAGTGATAATTTGATTTAAACTAAATGTTTTTACACTACTGTCAATACTAGTGTCTTTAGTATCTGTTTTTTGTGAATTGGTATTATCTTGTATAGTACTTTCGCTTATGCTTCTAACTACACCAGAACCTAATCTACTTTCACTACTTCCTGTAATTGTTATTGTATTTACAGCATTAGCTTCATTATAAAAATCTGTACCTTTGAAACTAGTATATATAGTGTATTTTCCTGGTTTTAAATTTATTTGTATTCTCGCTATACCATCTTTATCGGTTTTAGCAGCATAAGTTTTTTGTCCTATACTAAATAATACTGTCTGATCTTGAATTATATTATCTTCATTATCAGTAAGCACTGCTTCGAAATAATCATCATAACCATATTTTAAGGTTAAATCATTAGATTCAATGAATATGTCTTTAGGGTTTAATATGATTATTTGTTTTGCATTACTTTTTGCGTAAGCCTTATTTCCTAAATATGTAGTACCTATTGAAGTTGTATCTGCATATAGGTTAGTCGTAGGAATCTGTTTACTATCTTCAGACTCATAATGAATTGGATTTAAATTATCAAATTCAACCATTACAACATCATTTGATAAATCATCCATATAGTTGGTTAAACTAACAGAGCCTCCATGTTCATCAAGGCCTGATGATATTAAATTAACATCAGCAACAATGGTTTGATAATCATTGGAAACAGTAGGTTTAAATTCTTGAATTAAAACATTGGATTTAACTACATTAAATTTTAAGTCCAAGTTTGTAGTGAGAACTTCACCAGCCTTAAAATTATCAAATTCTGCTATTGTTTGACCATCTAATGGATCTGTAGCATAATAAGTATCATCTCTAGGACATGTTTTAGTAGTAACTTTAATATTGGAATTTGATTTTTTACTACTTTCAAGATGTGTCATTCCATCTTGACTATTCTCTGCATTTGAATATCCTGGATTTAGATAATTATTATGATCTTGATAATCATCATCAACAGTATTAATTGCATCGGCACTAGAACTATCGTCAGGGACGATAACTTCATTACTTGCTGGTGTTTGTAAATCGGCAGAGTCTAAATGATCTACATCACTAGCATATAAACCACTAAAACTTAATAAAAATATCATGAATATAGAAAGAATTAATAAAGTTTTAGTACTTGTTTTTATTTTATCACCTCAGCAATAATATCATATAGAAATTATCAAATTTCCATATTATATATTGTATAATTATTTTATCTTATATAAACCTATTTTTTAAAGGTCTATTTTTCTTATTTTTTATCTAAATTCAAAATTATTAATTGTCATGATTTATAATTATTGATATTTTTTATAAAATAATAATTTGAAGTTTTTAAATTATTTAATTGTAAAATAAGTATTTTGAAATCTGAATTTTTTTAAAATTTATATAGGTTTTTTAAAATAAATTTCTAAATTCCGCCTAAAATAAATAAAAAAAATCTAATAAAAAAATCTAATAATAATTAAAGATATATTTTATATAAAATTTA
>CAYQMW010000103.1:0-7688 GCA_964418715.1 uncultured Methanobrevibacter sp.
GCAGTTAAATTATCTCCTATTGCTTCACCAACAAGAACAGAACATACTGAACTATCTACACCACCAGATAATGCTATAACTGCTTTTTCGTCCTGAATTTCATCTTTGACTTTTTTTATAGCATCATCTATAAATTCTTTCGGACTTAACATATATTATGCCTCTAAATAATTAGATTAGAATATTTATTCTTCTTCAGGTTCGAATTTATCGACTAATTCTAAAATAATGGATTCAAGACCATTTTCATTTCCAGCTTCAATTGCTTCAATAATATCATCGTATTTGATGTATTTTTCAATTTTAAAACTTTTCTCTCCAATTCCAGAAATTCTAAAATCATATTCCATATCACCAACTGGAACATTGATTTGTTTTCTTTTAAGTTCTGGTTTGTATTTTAAAGATTTGTTTTTTAAATCATCTACATTATCTATCATTTTTTTTACTCCTCTAATTTTTATTAAATTTATTAAATCAAATTTCAATTTTTTTTTTAAGAAATTAATTAAATTAATTAAATTAGTAATTAATGCTTAAATTAAGTTTAATTTCATAATCTGTTTTTACAGATTTGATAAAAGTTTAAAAATACTTCATCACCTCTAGGAGTAGTATGTACTTCAGGGTGGAATTGTATTCCATAAATATCTTTATCCATATGTTTCATAGCTTCAATTTCACAAACATCAGAATCTGCAAGTGATATAAAGTTTTCAGGTAAGGTTTTAACTTCATCTTTATGGGAAGTCCATACATCCATCACAGGGGATAGGCCTTTTAAAAGTTCTTCTTCATTCTGTATTTGTATTTGAACTTGAGCATAACTTTCAGTTTGGGAGGTTTCAACTTCACCACCAAATTCAAGTGCAATTAACTGATGACCTAAACAAATACCTAAAATAGGAACATCAATATTTTGAATATAGTCTCTGCTGTTTCCACTTAAATCTATAGATGGGCCTCCACCTAAAATTAAACCAATAGGTTCTTTTTCTTTAATCTCATCAATACTTAAAGAGTTATCTACAAGCTCACAAGGTATTTTTAAGTTTTCTAAACTTCTTTTAATCCTGTGATTGTATTGTCCTTTATTATTAATAATTATAATCTTCATATTTTCTCTCTTTATTTTTTTAAAAGTATCAGATAAAAATATTTTTTAACTTTTGATGAATTACTAATATATTACTATATATGTATGTATATATTATATAACATTATGATTTTTTATTTTTTCTAATAATTAAATATTTGTCATAAAAAATTATTTTTTTTAAAAATTTTCATTTCAAATATTTTATATATTAGGTTATTGAATATTATATTCTATGGAAGCACAAGATTTAGTATTTTTCTTAATTGCTGTTATAATAGCAATTATTGTATATTATTTATTTATATGGTTAATGCCAGCTATAATTATTCTTATAATTGCATTTTTCTTATATGTAATGATAAAAAATAGATATGAGAAAAGATATTAGGATATTTTTTAACTAATAATCCATCTAAAAATGAGTATTATAATATTAATTAATTTTATAATATATTTCATTAAACACGGGATATTAGTAACTCCAACACTTTCTCTGGTTGTAATGATATTTATAAGGATATTTAAAGAATTAATACGTATAGGAAAATGAAATTAATTAAGAATCAGAATATTATCCCTATAAATTTTTATTTTTTCATTTAATTTTTAAAAATAAGTATATTATCTGTTTAAACTATTTTTTTTAAGATTTTGGATAAATTTTTTGAATTTCTATTAAATTTTAAAAATAAGAAATGTTTGTAAAAAAAAATTTAGATAATTAAATTTTAAAAAATTTATTAAAAAATTATTATAGAAAAATAATAATAAAAAATAGGTTATGAAGGAAATATTAAAGAGTAAGAAAAAAATAAAGAAATAAAAAACTTATAGGCGTTTTTGTATTTCTTCTCTAACTATTTTATTTACGAGACTACCATCTGCTTTTCCCTTAAGTCTTTTCATACTCATACCCATTAAAGGACCCATTGCACCCATCTGACGATCTCCAATCATGGAAATGTTTGATTCTGCAATTTCTGCTATGATTTGTTTAACATCATCAAGACCAAGTAAAGTTAAGTTTTCTTCTTTTGCAACGGTTTCTGCATCTTTTGTAGGGTTTTTACACATTGCTTCAATTAATTCCTTAATAGCATCTTTTGAGATTTTTCCTTCATCGACTAATTTAAAAACACTGATGATTCGCTCTTTGCTCATTGAAGATACATCAATACCTTCTCTTTTCAAATCTCTTAAATCATAACTTAATGTGGATGCAAGTGTGGTTGGATCTGCTTTAACCTCTTTTAAAATACTTTCAAATTCATCAGCTAAAATTCTTCTAACTATTTGACTTGCTAAATCTTCACTTAAGTTATATTCTTTCATGATTCTTTCTTTTTTAGCATCAGGCAATTCCGGAAGGTTATTTTTAATAGGATCTGTAATTTCCTCTGTTATTTTAAATAAAGGAATATCTGTTTCTAAATACATTCTATTTGCAGTTGCAAGAGGTCTCATATATTCAGTATTTCCATCATCTAATGATTTACGAGTTTCTTCTACAACACCATCAAATGCTAATTTAGCTCTTCTTATAACCTCTTCAAGTGCTGAAACTGCAATATCTTCATCATGTGCTACAATGATTATTGCATCTTCAGCTGATGCTTTTAAATAGTCTTTTAAATCATCAACTTCTTCAGCAGTAATTCCATATGCTGGTAATTCGTCAGTATGGAATAATCCACTTACACTACGTTTTTTAGCATATGTTGATAGTTCGGTTCCAAATCTTCGACCTTTTTGGACTTCTAGGCCTATAAGACCATCAAATCCTTTAAGAACAATACCTTTTATGGATTTTGCGGATTTCAATATTTTACTTTCTGTATCTTTAAACACTTCATCTAAATCATAAATAGTCTCATCAACAGAAGCATTACGTTCAAGAAGAGTGTCTCTAATTTCAATTAGTTTTAATTGTCTTTCTACTTCTCTTTCAACAATTAAAGGCATAAGTTCGAGGTTTTGAACTCCTTTGATTTCAACTCTTGCACCTTCTGAAATGGAAATATTCAAATCCTGTCTGATTGTTCCAAGTCCCCTTTTTACATTAGTACTTCTTAGAACCTGTCCAATCATATATGCTACTTCTTCTACCTGTTTTGGATGATGAATTGAAGGGTCTGTTGTAATTTCAACTAAAGGAATTCCAAGTCTATCTAATCTAAACTCAATAAATTCACTATTAGTATCTATTCTTCTTGCAGCATCTTCTTCAAGGCCAATGGTTTCAATAACTACTCTACCATAAGGAGTATCTAGATATCCGTCAGTTGCAAGAAGTCCTGTTCTTTGAAAACCACTTGTATTACTTCCATCAATTACCTGTTTTCTCATTGTATGGAATTCATCTACAATATGCATATTCAATAGTGTAGATATGGTTATTGCCAAATCAAGTGCTTCACGGTTTAGGGAATGTGGCGGTTCATCATCACATTCAACAAGACATGTATGTTTATCAAATGATTCATAATTGAAATTTAATTTTCTCATGGATTCTTGAAGAGCAGCTCTGTCTATTTGACCTAATTCACTTTGTGTTGGTCTTAAATTTCTTCTAATTGTTAAATCAACATCTTCATCTATAAGTTCAGTTGGACATGAACAGAATAATTTGGATTTTGTATTTAATTGCTGGTGTATTTCAAGTCCCATTTTAAGACCTAATTTTTCCCAATCATATTTTTCGCTCATCAAATCACCTAGTTTAAAAAGTATTTTGCTGAAAGTCTATCATTTAATTCTCCAGCAATATTAGTTTCCATAATTTTTCTTACCTCATTAACATCATCACTTTGACCTAATGCCCAAGCTAATTTAACATATCCTACCTCAGGGGTCATATCTTCACCGGAAATTAGATTAGCATCTACAAGTTTACGTCCTGTACTGTAAACATTCATATTTACTCTACCATAGATACATTGAGAAGTCATAACACAAGGTATGCCTTCATCACTTGCCCTTTGAAGTGGTGCTACTAAATCTTCAGGTACATGTCCAAGACCTGTTCCTTCAATCAAAAGACCTTTATATCCTTTATCAATGTGGTAATCAATGAGTTCAGAAGAAATTCCAGGATAGCTTTTTATAAGTCCTACTTTTTCTTCAATAGTATCATATAATTCTAATTCTCTTTCGTCTCTTTTAATGTAATCTCTGGTAATTGATTGGATTTCACCATCTTTAAGGTATGCAATCGGTTCTGAGTCAATGCTACGGAATGTATCTCTTCTTGATGTGTGCATTTTTCTAACTCTAACACCACTATGTAATGCGCAAATATTATCGTCTAATGCATCATGCATACAAACGGTAACCTCAGCAATATCTGATTTTGCAGCACCTACAGAGTTAATTAAATTTAAGAATGTATCTGTTGATGGACGGTCTGAACTTCTTTGAGCTCCTGTTACAACAATAGGAACTGGTGACTCTAACAAAAAGCTAAGTGCTGCTGAGGTGTAATGCATTGTATCTGTTCCATGTGCTACAACAACACCTTCTGCACCATTTAGAATATCATCAGCAATACTTCTTGCTGCTTCAACCCAATATTTAGGTTCCATATTTTCACTTAGGATATTATATAATGCTTTAACATCATAGTTTGCAAGATCGATTAGTTCTGGATTAGCTCTAAGTAAATCTCCAGCTGTAAATGCAGGATGAACTGCTCCTGTACTGTAATCTATAATGGATGATACTGTACCTCCAGTTGAAATAATTGAAATGTCCATTTTATTTGGGTCTTTTGGTATTTCAGTTTCATCATAACCTATTTTAGGTTTATCTCCATGTTCAATTAATTCAATTGAAGCATCTGTAATGTTTACTCCAAGATTATATCCACTATCTAATTTAAGTACAATATAATTATCTTCTGCATCTTCTGATCTATCAAGTAAAATTCCTTTATAGGTGGTGTTATTTTTTGATACCTTTACAGTATCTCCAATACTAACATCTGCACTTGATAAAAATTTCATTGAATTTTCTTTATAAGTCATTTAATCACTTTTTATATTTTATAATGCTCAATTTTTATTTATTAGAATTAATTTTAATATTAAAATCTTTTTTTTTAATTTATTTAAAATTAAATATTAATTATTAATCAAGAATCGTTCTTTTTATTCTGTTCTTCCTCATATTTTTTCAAGTCTCTTTCACGTATAGTTTTTCTGATGATTTTACCATTACTTGTTTTTGGAATTTCAGGGACAAATTCAATCATACGTGGATATTTATATGGTGCAGTAACTTTTTTAACATGATTTTGAATATCTTTTTTCAAATCATCAGTTTCCTGATAATCTTTAGATACTACAACAGTTGCCTTTACAACTTGGCCTCTTATCTCATGAGGATAACCTGTAATAGCACATTCAACAACAGCAGGGTGTGATATAACTGCACTTTCCACTTCATAAGGTCCAATACGATAACCTGAACTTTTAATTACATCATCATTACGTCCGACAAAATGGAAATAACCATCTTCATCCTTCCAAGCCTTATCTCCGCAATGATAATAACCGCCATATCTTGTTTCATGGTTACGTTTAGGATCATTATTATATTCATCAAATAAACCAGTATTATCAGCACTTAAATCAAAACATATTTCTCCTTCTTCACCAATATCAACAATATTTCCTTTCTTATCTAAAAGTTCGATTTTGAAATTAGGATTTTCTCTTCCAACAGACCCTAATTTTGCATCTAACCATTTGAATGTTCCAATACTTATTACAGTTTCGGTCTGACCAAATGCTTCTTTAATTTCAAGTCCTGTAATTTCCTTAAATTTATTGAATACTTCAGGAGGTAAAGATTCCCCTGCAGTTGAAACATGTTTGAGACAGGAAAAATCAATATCTGTAAGGTCTTCTTTAATTAAAAATCTAAATATTGTTGGAGGTGCACAGAAAGTATCCACTTTATGTTCTGTAATTTTTTTAATTAAATCAAGAGCATGGAAACGTTCATAATCATAAATAAAAACAGCAGCTCCACATAACCATTGTCCATAAAGATTACCCCATACTGCTTTAATCCATCCAGTATCGGCAGCCGTATGATGAAGTCCATCTTCAACAACTTCATGCCAATATTGTGCAGTTACAATATCTCCAATTGGATATCTTCCATTATGCTTAACCATTTTAGGATTACCGCTTGTTCCAGATGAAAAATACATTACAAGAGGGTCATGAATATTTGTTGCTTCATGACCTTTAGGTCTTTTGAGGGTATCATATTGTTTGTCCATCTCATCATGAAGGTTATACCAGTTATCAAATTTCTTATCACTGACAGTAATCTTTACAATATCCATATCTAATTCTTTCTCTGCAGTGGTATAATCTTCTATTAGATTATCTTCATCTATGGTAATAATTGCATTGATATGTGCTTTTGAAAGACGGTATTTTATATCATGAAGTTTTAACATGTGGGTTGCAGAAATTGCTATTGCTCCAATTTTATGAAGGGCAGTCATAGTATACCACCATTCATATCTACTTTTTAAGGTTAAAATAACACAATCTCCTTTTTTAATCCCTAAACTTTTTAAAAAATTAGCAACTTTATTTGATTCTTCTTTAATGTCTTTAAATGTGAAAATTCTTTCTTCTTCATCATCACACCAAACAAGTGCCCTTTTATTTGGGTCTATTTCTGCGTACTTGTCCACTACATCAAAACCAAAGTTAAAGTCTTCAGGTATTTTAAATTTGAAATTTTGGGCAAAATCTTCATATGAGTCAAAATCTACCCTTTCTACATATTCATTTATTAATGATGTCATTATATCACAAAATATTAGTTTTTAATTGACTATTATTTTAAATTTCTAAAATCTTTTAGCATTTCAATTTTTTAATTCATTTAAAACAGTATTAATATATAATTAATTTTTTGGAATTTTCTAGATTTATTCTACTAACAATCAATTTACTATTTGGAAATTATTAATTGATTATTTTTAGATTAGAAAATTTTTATAATCTTAATAGGGAAATTTCTTTAATCAATATAATCTAATAAAATTTTAACAACTATTAAATTAGTTTTTAGATTATTAAAATTATGGAAATTTTACATAAGTACAGCTAAAAATTTAGCAGTTTCATTATTTAATGCAATCATTGCATGTTCATGGGTTGAATCAAAGAATACACAGTCTCCTTCATTAAGAATAATTTCATTATTGTGAATAAAAAGTTTCATACTACCTTGTATAATATAGTTAAATTCCTGACCCGGATGTTTATTAAATGAAGGGGTAGGATCTTCTTTAGGATTAACTGTAACAATAAACATTTCAGCTTTTTTATTGATGAATTTTCTACATAAATTTTCATATCTATATTCACTTCTTCTATTTACACTTACTCCATCACCAGCACGTGTAACATCAAAAACAGCCATTCTACTTTCTTCACCATTTAATAATAAACCCATATCTACATTGAATATACGTGCAATCTCATAAATAAGACTTGCAGGAATATCCTTTTCACCTTTTTCATATGTGATATAGGTTTCCTCATCCATGTTAACTTGGGAT
>CAYQMW010000104.1:0-7681 GCA_964418715.1 uncultured Methanobrevibacter sp.
AGTTAATGCCATTACATATACTTCTCTTTTAACATCCCCTTCTGCACGTAGAACTACTGAAAATATTGATGAAAACATTATAAAAATTGCACCTGCAAATAATATTGTACAATATTGTAAAGCAAGATCAATTACCCCTCTTGCACCAAGTGAAATTAAAATATTCTTTTGGAAAATCAAGATTATAATTGAAATTATAATTGATATAAAAATACTTATAAAAATAGATTGGCTTGCACCTAAATCAGCCCCGTCCTTATCTTTTGCACCAATCTTTCTTGAGATAAATGATGCTGCACCCGCACCTAAACCATTTGCAAGACCATTTACCACCATAAATAGCGGAGTTACAAAGCCCACTGCGGCAAGAGCATTTGTTCCAAGAATTGAAACTAAAATACCATCAACTAAATTATAACTCATTGTAATAAGCATACTTAATATCATTGGCCAAGCCATCTTCTGCATAGCCTTTTTATAATCACCCATCATCATTTTAACATTCTTATCATGAGCTTCAACTTCTGCCATCATTACACCTTAAATCAATTAAAATAATATTAAATAATATTTAATAGCTTAAAACAATTAAAAAAATAATAAAATAATAATTAAACCAAATAACATTATTTTAAAAAAAATTTATAAAAATAAGAAAAAATTATCAAAAATTAAAAATTTGAATAAATTAAATATTTATTATAAATTATTAAAAATAAAAAAAATATTGAAATTATTTAATTCTTTCAATAACAAAATCCGCCAACATTACAAGTGCATCTTTACTTGGAGAATCATCTAATATTTCAAGTATTTCTTTTGCCTTATTAACATTTGATTGAGCAACATCATGAGCATATTGAATAGAGCCATATTTATTAAATATTTCAATTGCTTTATCTACATCTTCCTGAGGAGATTGAGGGTCTGCTAAAATATCTAATAAAACTTGTTTATCATCATCATTTGCTTCAGCTAATGCTTTAACAACCATTAAAGTCATTTTACCTTCAACAATGTCACTGCCAACAGGTTTACCTAAATCTGCTTCATCACTTATTACATCAAGATAATCATCTTGAATTTGGAAAGCTAAACCTATTGCCCTACCATATTCATACATTGCACTGACAACTTCTTCATCTGCTCCACCCATAATAGCTCCAGCTTCACAAGCACCAGCTAAAAGTGCACCTGTTTTTTTAAAGATCATTTCCAAATATTCTTCTTCACTAACATCGAAATTACCTTCAAAGCCCATATCCAAAGCCTGACCTTCACAGATTTTAACACAAGCATCCGCAATAACACGTAATGCTTCTGCAACATGTTCTGGAGGACAATCATCTTCTTTAGATGAAATAACAAGTTCAAATGCTTTTGAGAATAAAGTATCTCCTGCTAAAATCGCTAATGGTTCTCCCCAAACCATATGAACAGCAGGTTTTCCTCTTCTCATATCATCATCATCCATAATGTCATCATGGATTAAAGAGAAAGTGTGAATCAATTCTAATGCACCAGCAGTTTTTATTGCATCTTCTTTTTGACCGCCCACTGCTTGAGCTGAAAGTAAAGTTAAAGCAGGCCTAAGCATTTTTCCTCCTGCTTTTGTAAGATAAATAGAAGATTCTCTTAAATCTTCAGGAACAAGTTCTGATAAATGATCTTCAATAACTTTCTTAACATCTTTAGAATAATCTGTTAAAATCTCTGTAACATCTGACATATACATTCTCCACTTTTAACTTTTATTGTTTAAAATTAAAATCTATAATATTAAAAGAATAAAAACCATATAATTTTTAAAAATGATTAATATTTATAAAAGAATAATTTAAAATTTAGATTTAAAATATTAATAAAATTTTTATTGTTTATTAAATTAATAATTATCTATTTTTTTATTATCAAATTATTCCTTTACATAATCATTAAAAACTTGTGCTTGAGCATTTCTTAAAATATGAATATTACTACCTATCCTATAACCTTCCTCTTCTGCAAGTTGACCATATGCAGTTAACATACTCAAATCACCGTGAGCAGGTATAATATGAGCAGGTTTAACCATTCTTAAAAATTCCCTATGATCTTCCCTACCTGCGTGTCCAGAAACGTGTGCATTAGCATAGATTCTTGCACCAGAAGCTTTAAGTTTTGCCTCCATAATATGTCTGTTTGCCTCATTAGTAGGGTTAGGAATAATAGGCGCTGAAATAATAATATTATCTCCTCTTTTAACATTAAAAGGAGTTTTTCCACTTGCAATTCTTGGAAGTAATGCATCAGGTTCACCTTGGTGACCAGTAGTTACTAAAACATATTTAGACCTATCATCTTCAGCAGCTGCAAGTGCACGATTTACAGCTTTAGGTGAACCGTGAATAGCTGAATTTTTAGGTAATTTTAAAATACCCAAGTTTTCTGCAATTCCTAAAAATCTTTCCATAGATCTGCCTAAAAACAATATTTCCCTATCACTTTTTTTAGCAATATCTGAAATTGTTTGAATCCTTTCAATATGTGAAGAGAAAGTAGTGACAATTAAACCTTTATCCTCATTTAATGGTTCCCTCATCAAATCTTCTAAGATTATTCTTGGAACTCTTTCTGAGTATGTTTTTACTTGCTCAAAATTCATTGCATTTGTAGTCTCTACAATAAGTGCAAGGACTCCTTCCTGACCTAATTGTTTAAGTCTTTCATAATCAGGTGGTGGAGAGACTTTTTGATGATTATCAAATTTAAAATCAAGAGCATATATAATTACTCCATCAGGAGTATGTAAAACTGGAAATACTGCCTGAGGAATACTGTGAGTAGATTGTACAAATTCTAAAGTAATACCTTTAGATAATTTTAATTTACTGCCAGGATTTAAAGTTCTAATCGGATTTTTAACTTTAAATTTACGTTCGCCCCTAATTTGCTTTTTAATAAGTGCAGTAGTATATGGTGTTCCTACAAGAGGTGCATCATATCTATGTGCTAGTTTTGCAACTGCACCTATATGATCAAGGTGTCCGTGAGAGAATACAATAGCTTTAACCTTACCATCTACATCCTTCATTAAGGTATCATCAGGAATTACTCCTCTTTCAATTAAATCTAAACTATGCATTCTGTCTATATCTGTATCCTCGTGAATATTAATCCTATCCAAATGGATTCCCATATCAAAAATAATTACATCTTCATTAACTTTAACAGCAGTCATGTTTTTACCGACTTCCTCATAACCACCGATTGCTATAATTTCTACAGTCAAAAGTTTTTCCTCCTACTATAAATTTCAGTATTAAATCCTCTATCATTTAGCCACTCTTTAGTTTCTCCTTTAATAATAAGTGGAGCATTTCTTAAATCTTCAATAGTTTCAGCCCCAACTAAAAACATAGCTAATTTTAAAGATTCGTTAAAATTATTGATTAAATTAATAATATTATCATGTCCCAAGTAAGCTGCTTTTAAAAATGGTAATGCCATACCAACAGCATCTGCCCCAAGAGCAATTGCTTTTGCAGCATCTAAACCAGAACGTATACCTCCAGAAGATATAACTGGAATATCAACAGTAGAGCATACTTCAACAGTACTGATTGCAGTAGGTATACCCCAATCCCAAAACTCATATCCTAAATATTTATCTTCTGCACGATAAGTTTCAACAGCCGCCCAACTAGTACCACCAGCTCCTTCAATGTCTATAAATGAAACACCTGCATCTTCAAGTGAACGTGCATCTTCAGCACATATACCTGCACCAGTTTCCTTAACCATTACAGGAACATCAACTAAATTAGAAATTTCGCCAATTGAATCAATAAATCCCTTAGCATCTAAATCACCACCCGGTTGAATAGATTCTTGAAGTGGATTTAAATGAATTGCCAAAATATCAGCATCGATCATGTCGACTGCACTTTCTGCAAGATTCATTTGAGGAGCACCAATATTACCTACAAGTAAAGCATTTGGAGCATATTGACGAGCAATACTATAAGTTGAACTTAACTCTGGATGTTCAATACCTGCTCTTTGACTACCAAGACCTAATCCAATATTAAATTCTTCAGCCGAAACAGCCAACTCTTTATTAATCTTTTCTGCAAAAGGATGACCTCCAGTAATTGCAGTAATAAATAATGGAGAATTCAATTTTTTGCCAAATACTTCAGTGGAAATATCTATGTCTGATTTATTTACCTCACAAATAGCTCTGTGAACAAATTCTATATTCTCAAAACCAGTTGTTTTTTTATAAGCAACATCCTTTTCATTACAAATATTAAGATGTTCTAGTTTCCTATCTTGAATCATTATTTAGTTTCCTCCAAAAAACTAAAAATATATAATATATATTATTAATTAATAAATAAGAAATAGTATTTTAAATATCAAACTGATTAAATATGTTAAATTTTAAATTAAACTACTAAATCTTAGATAAATATGAAAAAAGTTATAATTTATAATCTAAACTAATTATTCTACAAAATTTTTAAAAAAATATTACTTAATTATAAAAATTCGATAAAGTATACAATTTTTACAATAATCCAATTGTTTAAATCAAATAATCCTTTATTAAATAAATAAAGTCCCTTAATATAAAGTTTAGTTAATGTTTCTGTCGTTAAAATAATTATATTTTAACATTTTCCCTCTAAACCATTTTTACATTAAATTAAACTTAATTATTAAAAATAATAGACATTATTAAAACTAATAAATGATTATTGAATTTTTAAAAATTAAGTAAAATAATAATATAAAAATTATAACTATTTATTATTTTATTTATTATAATATATAAAGTAAATTACCTATCATCAACTCATCAATTTTAAAAATTGATTTATTAGAGATATTTTCTTAATTATTATAAAATCAACAAATGCATCATTGGTAAAAATTAACACCCTTAATCAAATTTTATTTAGAGCAAAATTAATAAAAAAAAGAAAGAAATAAGATGAATATTATCTTATTCTATTGTAAACAAATGCTCCGATTGTAATTATCACAAATACAACGATTATAATTAATGCATTTTCAATAACTTTAACCAAGTAACTGCCCACTGAATACAAGAAGTCCAAAATCGCTTGAATTAAAGCTAGGAGTTGATTTATTAAATCTAAAAGGAAACTTAATAATGCTAAGAGTAATGCTATAAGTTGCTGTATAAGTGAAATAATTGCATAAATAAGCCCTATAATGAAATTCAATATGGATTGAATTAAGTTTATAAGCTGTTCAATAGCATTCAATAGAAGCGTAAGTAATTTTAAAAGCCCTTCAAGTTCCTGCCATATCGATTGAAGCATGACTAAAAGTTGTCCAAAGGCATCCATCAAAGACTGCATTTCCATCATAAATTCTTCAAACATCAATGCCAATCCTTCAATAGCACTGACAAACATTAGAAAGTCATTTACTAATGTGCCAAGAATAGGTTTCCAGGAATCATAGAGTGCATTGAGAAATGAAGCCAAATTGTCATATAATAGATTTAATAATGTAACATTTGTTTGATTATCCGCAGGAGGAGTTATATTTGTAATATTGGTTGTATTAGTAATGTTTGTTACATTTGTTACATTTGTAGTATTTGTTACATTGGTTATATTTGTTACATTATTGGTTTGATTTATATGGTGTTTTTCACCACCACCGATTGATCTAAATGATACTTTATATGCAAAATAATCTGATTCATTACCAGATACAGATTTTAAAACTTCAAACTCAAAAATAGCTTCTGTGTGATTATTTATTTTAACAACTGCATGGTTGCCTACTTTTTCGTGTGAGGCCGCAACCGCTTCACCGACTCTTGTATTAGAAGATCCGGTTTGAACAAAATCTGCCATTATCCCTCCAATCTGACCAGTTGAATCCTGCCTATAACATTCAATTATAGCTAACTTTAGCGTATTTGAATTGCTGGCATGTGATGCAGAAACAGGTTTGAATTCATCACCTGGACTTGCAGAAGGTTTAGAATAATCAAGAATAAATCCTCTAGACCCATCACTAAATCTAATGTTATTTCCTTTTCCATTAGCTAAAACATATCCACTCTTGGTTTTATTGTCCGTTTTGTTTTTATCTGTAGTATTGTTTGTGTCAATTGTTTTATTTTTATCTGTAGTATTAATCTTGTCAGTGGATTTATTTTTATCCGACGTCTTGTCCTTATCAGTAGATTTAGTTTTATCTGTTGTTTTGTTCTTGTTAGTTGTTTTATTTTTGTCAATTGTTTTACTTTTATCAATAGTTTTTTTATGAGCAGTTGTTTCATGATTATCATGTATGCCATTGTCTGCTACAACAATGCTTAAAAAACAAAAGGAAATTAATACAACAAGAATTAATGTAACTATTTTTTTGTTCATATTATGCCTCGATAATAATAATTTATATATTCACATATATAAGATTTTGAGAATTTCAGTCGATTTAAACAACAAAACATTTATTCTGTTAATTTGTTAATGATTAGTTGATAATTATCCAATACTTTAAATTTTAAATACTATTATCTAAAAATATATATCCATCAAACAGTTAATTTATGTGATAAAAATGAAATTACGTGAAATTATAACGGATGCTATTAAATATCCTATTAGCGATACTCGAAAATTTTTAATATTCTGTGTTTTAACTATTCTAATGAGTTTATCAACAATTCTTCCATCATATGGCTTTAAAAATGGTACCTTATCACTCATTTTAAGCCTTGTAACTTTAATCGTTTCATTTATAATTTTAGGGTACTCAGTTGATGTCATTAAAAGTGGAGCTCTAAGAGAGGATACACTTCCTGATTTTGATTTAGTAAAACAATTTGTCAATGGTATTAAAGCATTGATTTTAGATATAATCTATTTCCTCATACCTGCAATCATTGTCATAATTGTCGCTTCCGCAACTGGACTATTTTCCGCACTAACTAAAATCATATATGCCAGCATTGATGCTATAGATAATGGTGCAAGCAATATGACCATGATAATGGCAGCAATTCCCAAATCAACAATGACCGCATTCACTAATGCATTAACCATTACTTTAATTATTGGAATTATTTTATTTATCATATTTTCATTAATATCAATTACAGGACTGGTCAGATTTGCAAAATCTGGAAGCGGAATTGAAGGTTTGAGATTCAGAAAAATATTAAAAGACATGTCAAATGTTGGCTTTATAAAAATTATAGTTACATTAATTGTAATTTATATAATTACATTGATTTTGACAATTGTCATCGGACTGATTGGCTTGATCCCGTATATTGGAGTTTTCATAAGCATCTTTGTAGGAGTGCCTTTTATAGTTTTGTTTTTATACAGAGCTATCGGTTTATTGTATGCTGATGCATAATCTTAAACCGCCTTTTTCTTTTTTATTATTTGTGCAGAAATGATTCTAATTTTTAAAAAATTGTGCAAAAACAATCATATTTTATTTAATTTATTTATTTTAATTATTTAATCTAAGTAATGATTAATTTGATATTTACATTTTGTTTGAGAAATAGTGAAAAATTTCTAAAATTGAGGGCATTGCAAACCTTAAAAAAAGATAAAATTGTAAAAAATTAGAAAAAATAGAGTCTGTAAAATTTTATAGGCTTATTTAATTTTTATGTGATTTTGTGTCCAGT
>CAYQMW010000105.1:0-4347 GCA_964418715.1 uncultured Methanobrevibacter sp.
GTTATTACTCTGGCCTTCCAAGCCAGCAACCCGGGTCCGAATCCCGGCGGCTGCATCTTTCTGTTTTTTAACTTTTTTATTAATTTTTCAATATATAGACAACTTGCTATTTTTATTAGGATATTTTAAAAATAATAACTAAATTTTTATTCTGAAACTATTATTCAAATCTTACTAATTTTTAAAAATTAAGTGAAAATTCCTATGAAAAAAAAACATCATTTTACAATAAATTACATACCATAAAAATTAATAGAAGTTTTAAAAGTGTTGAATATTTTAATGTTAATTGAATATAATTAAATGATTTTGAAATAAATTATTATTATTATTTCAGCATATATACTGGTAGAGATATTAAAATAATAATAATTGAAAATTTATTAAAATTAGATAATGATGAATAATTATGAATAAAAAATAACCTTAAATAAATTACAAAAATAAGGAAAATAAAATTAAAAAATAATTGTTGGTTAATTAATAAATTAAATAAAAAAAGAAATAGAATTTAAAAATAATAAATTAAAAAAGAATATTATTCATCAACAGTAGAGATATTATCAGCGATTTTAGTATAAACTACCTCATCGCCCTGCTCATTAGCTTCTACATATCCTTTTCTAACTAATTTTTTCAAGATATTTTCAATACTTCCAATGGAAATCTTATCAAAAGCAACCCTTTTAATATAAGCATGGATTTCACTAGAAGTTAAAGGTTCATCAGGAATTAAATTAAATACCTGAGATTGGAAAGAAGTCAAATCTTCTTTAGGAGGAATAATCAATTTATAGTATAAATCTTTAATTTCCTCAAGTTCTTTAATATTATCCTCTTTTTGCTGAAGTTCTTTTTTAAGCTCTTCATTTTCAATATTTACACTTGAAGAATCATTAGCATTTCCAGTTTCAATATCCTTAATTTGAGATTGTAATTGTTCAAGATTTGCCAAATCACTATTATGTTTAGCTTCAAGTTCAGCAAATAAATCTTTGATTTTTTCCAAACGATCAATTTTCTCATCTTTAAGTGCGTTTTCTTTTTTAAGTCTATCATATTCTGCTTTGGATACTGACTCATTTTTAATAGTGAGAAGTTCACTTTGAACTTTATTATATTCATCTAAAGAAACAGAATTATTTTTAACAGATGCAATCTCATTATCTTTTTCTAAGATAGTTCCTTTAACAGAATCAAGTTCACTTTGAACTCTATCATACTCTTCTTTAGAAATTGAATTGGTTTTTAAGGAATCTAATTCATTGAGAAGCTCTTCATAGGTATCACCTTCAACAGAACCTGCTTTATATTTATTTAATTCCTGAGCTAAATTATCATACATTTCTTTTGAAATGGAATTATTTTTTGCATGCTGAAGTTCAATTTCCAAATTAGTATAATCTTCTTTTGAAACAGAGGATTCTTTTAAAGATTCAAGTTCTTCATTAAGATTTTCATAATCTTCCCTAGATACCGCTTCTGCCTTATAAGATTCATACTCTTTTTTAAGATTATCATATGAATCTTTATCTACAGTACCTTCACGGATTTTAGCAAGTTCTCCGCCTAATTCTTCATAAGAAGTTTTAGGTACAGCAGTCTTCTTAAATTCATCATATTCTTTTTGAAGATCATCATATTTATCTTTAGAAACAGTGCTTAATATTAAAGACTCTATTTCTTTTTCTTTGGATTTTAATATTTTGTTTGTAGAGTCTAATTCTGCTTTCATCTTTAAATGATCTTGGGAAGATACAAGATTATCATTAAGTGTATCTAATTCATGACTTTTTGATGATAATAATTCATTAGCATGATCTAATTGGTTTTGAAGGTCAGTTATTTTATCATTGGATTTTTGTAAATCCTGAATAGTTAAATCTTTAGATTTAAGTAATTCTCTTAAATCTTTTAATTGTTCAATTAATTTATCATATTCAGATTTTGAAACTGAATCTTCTTTTAAGCTATCAAGCTCTTCAGTTTTTTGGGACAATTCATGTTTTGTATTAGTTAGTTCCTCTTTAAGTTCTATGAAACTATCTTTAGAATCAAGTTGGTTTTGTAGGTTAATGATTTGGATTTTATAATCTTCAATATTTTTTGAAAGGGATTTGATTTCTGAATCTTTTTGACTGATGATATCAGTTTTTTCTTTTAATTTCTCATCACTTAAAGTTTCTCCTTCGTGGAAATTATTTAAAACTTCCTCAAGAGAAGATTTAATAGAAGATATATCAGCTTCAATAGCTGTTCTAACTGATTTAATATTATTATCAAATTCACTCAATTTACGTATTTTATCATCCTGATTACTAATAAGGTTTTCATTATCAAGAATTATTTTATTTTTTATATTAATCTCTTCATCTTTTTCATTTATTGATGCTTTAAGATTGTTAATTTCCTCTTGAAAATCAGTTTTTAATTTGAGAATTTCATTTTCCTTATCAGTTAAATTAAGCTGTAATTCATTTACAGTTTCATCATGTTGAATTTGAATTTTCTCATTTTCTAAGATGACTCGTTGTTTTTCTGTTGCAGCTAAATCTGTTTTAAGCCTATTTATCTCTAATAAACAAGACCTAACTAGATTTTGTAGAGTCTCCCTTTCATCATTTTCAAAAACCATTATATTCTCCCAACAAAACTTTATAATATAAAAATCATGATTTTATTATAAAAATTTATAATTTAAGAAATTTTAGACCATAAAAAAAATCTAAAAATTTAATAAATTTTTAAAATTTAAAATATAAAATTAATACATGTTAATAGATAAAATATTATAAAATTTTAAATTCAATTAATATTTTACTATAAAATAATTTTACAGATTAAATTTTATAGAATTATTTATTAATAATATATATTTTAATACTATTTAAAGTTATTTAATAAAATTAAAGAAAAAGTAATAAGAGAAATAAGAATTAATAAAATTATAGAAAAAAAAGAAAAATAAAATGAAAATACTTAAAGTATTTTCTCATTAATAAGTTCAGCATTTAAAACTGAAGCTCCAGCAGCACCTCTAACAGTATTATGTCCTACTAAAACATATTTAAAACTATTATCCATAGCAACATCTTTTCTAAGACGACCTACAGTTACTGCCATACCACCATCAGACAATCTGTCCAATCTAGGTTGTGGACGATCATCTTCATCTTTTACAATAACAGGATTTTTAGGAGCAGAATATAAATCTAATTCTTGAGGCAATCCTTTAAAATTAGTCATAGCATCTTTAATATCTGCAATATCTTCATCTTTATCAAGTTCAACAAAGACAGCCTCAGTGTGTCCATCAATAACTCCAACCCTATGACATGAAGCAGATAAACTGAAATCAGCATTTACAACATCAGTTCCATCTAATGATCCTAAAAGGTGTAAAGTTTCACTTTCCATTTTTTCTTCTTCATTTCCAATGTATGGAATAATATTATCAACAATAGCCATAGAAGGAACACCATTATAACCTGCACCAGAAACTGCTTGCATAGTAGAAACATAAACCCTATTAATATTAAATGCATCATATATAGGTTTTAATGTTAAAGTTAAAGCAATTGTAGAACAATTAGGATTAGTTACAATAAAACCATCCCAACCTCTGTTTTTTTGTTGAATTTCAACCAAGTCTAAAAATTCAGGATTTACTTCAGGAATAACTAAAGGAACATCATCAACCATACGCATAGCACTTGCATTTGATGCTACAACATAATCTTTTGCAAATTCAGGTTCAACTTTAGCTGCAAATTCAGTAGGAAGTGATGAAAATAAAATATCCACATCATTTGACATAGCTTCCGGTGATGTTTCAACTACAGTAATATCTTTTACTGAATCAGGCATTGCTTCATTAAGATACCAGGTTGTTGCATCTTCATAACGTTTACCTGCAGATCTTGAAGAAGCTGCAAGAGCAGTAATTTCAAAATCTGGATGTTTATCTAAAAGTTGGATAAATCTTTGACCAACCATTCCAGTTGCACCAAGTACACCTACATTTACCATTTAATCAACTCACTTATAAAAATAATTTTTAACTTTAAAAATAAAAAAATAATAGTAAATTAAATTTAATTTAAACTAAAATAAATAAATCTAAATTCCTAAAACATCAGTCATGTCAGAGATTTTACCAGGTTCTGCATCAGGAATATATCTAATAGCCCTAATTACACCAGCAATAAATACTTCTCTTTTATGTGCAGTATGTTTTACTTCTAATCTTTCACCATCACCAACATAAAGAACTGTGTGGTCTCCTGTAATATCTCCACCACGTATAGCATGAACACCAATTTCTTGTTTTGTTCTTTTACCTACATG
>CAYQMW010000105.1:4357-7389 GCA_964418715.1 uncultured Methanobrevibacter sp.
AGGAGAATCTTCTTTTTGATTGTGATGTGCTTCAATAATTTCAATATCAAAGTCATCTAATATAGGTGTTAAATCACGAATAACTTTAAAGAATACATTAACACCAATAGAGAAATTATAGGTCATTACAGATTTGATATTATTATCTACAACAGCTTTTAAATTTGATTCTTGTTGTTCTGGAGAAAATCCAGTAGTACCAACAACTAAATTTACACCACATTTACCTGCAACTTGAATAGTCTGAGCAGCAGCAGGTGCAATAGTAAAATCAACCAATACATCAGGTTTAGTTTCTTTCAGTGTTTTTTCCAAATCTTCAGAACCGGTAATTGGAACACCTAATTCATCTATACCTGCTTGAAGACCAATATCTTTTCCTTCAAGAGGAGTGTTAGGTATTTCTATAGCAGCAACTACCTCCATATCATCTTGCTCTGTAATTTTTCTAACAATACCAGAACCCATTCTTCCTGCAGCTCCAGTAACAGCAACTTTTATCATAGTACATCTCCTTTAAATTATTAAAAAATTATTAATCAAATGAATATTAAAATACTAAAATTATTAGTATTGAATAATGAATAAATTAAAAAACTACATAATCAAATTTAATTTATTTTGAGAAAATAAAATAAGAAAAAGAATTGACTTAGAAATCCGATTAATAAAAAAATAAAAAAATTAATAAAATGGAAATCTAAATAAATCCATCTTTTTTAAGAATTCCTTCTAAAACTTTTTTAGTTTCCTCTTTAATTGGTGCAAGAGGCGGTCTTAAATCACCAGAAGGCATACCCATCATATGGTAAGCAGCTTTAGTAGGAGCTGGACTAGTTTCCATAAATAAAGCATTGATTAATGGAATCATTTGATAATGTAATTCTCTTGCCTGATCATATTTACCTTCCATAGCTAGATGTACCATATCAACCATTCTTTTAGGGTCTACATTTGCAGAAGCACTGATAACTCCTTTAGCACCAATTGAAATTAATGGTAATGTAAGACCATCATTTCCAGATAAAATATTAAGGTCACCATATAATCCATTTTCTTTTAAAAGACAAATAGTATCATTTGCTTTATCCAAACTAGGATTTGCTTCTTTTACAGCAGTAATCTTATCTAGTTTAGCAAGTTCCACAATAGTCTCAGATGCAATATCAAGTCCAGTACGTGATGGTACATTATATGCAATAATATCCACATCAGAAACTTCATTGAGAGCTTTATAATGTTCAATTAAACCATGTTGTTGTGGTTTGTTATAGTAAGGAGTAATAACAAGTGCTTGATCTGTACCAGCATCACCACAGAATTTTACCAAATCTAAAGCTTCAGATGTAGAATTGCTACCTGCACCAGCAATAGTAGTTACTCTACCATTTACTTCATCTACAAAGATTTCAATAAGTTGCCTATGTTCTTCATGAGTCAATGTAGCAGATTCACCTGTAGTACCACAAACAACCAAACCTTCTACTCCATTATCTATATAAAAATTTATATTTTCCCTAAAACCTTCTTCATCGATTTTCATATCAGATGTAAAAGGAGTAATCATTGCAACAGCAGTTCCTTCAAATTTCAATCTAAAACCTCCTTAACATATTCAAGTGCTTTTTTACCATCTTTCCATTCAACAAACAAGATAATAGCTGTTTGTGAAGATGAAATTTCTACAATATTAATATTATTTTTATGTAATGGTCTTGTTATATCAGATATAATTCCTGGTGTTTCCACATTAAATTCAGGACCACTGACACTTATCATAGCAATATCATCACCAATTGAAAGTGATGAAAGATTATCAATATTAACAACAAGACGATGTAATAAATGATGTGCCTTATCAGAATCTTTCTTACTTACAAATACAGTCATAGAATTTGCAGCTGCAGAAATTCCATAAATGTTAATATTATTTTCTGCAAGAATATTTGTAAGTTGAGCAAGTAATCCCTGAGCTTCAATCATATGTTCTCCAACAACAGCAATAATAGATAATTCCTCAGGATATAAAGTAGCTGACTTTAACATATCTCCCTCAAAAGGACCAACAATTTCAGTACCTTTTTCTGAAAGGTTGCCTTTCTTGAAGCTAATAATTTTAGCACTAATTTTAGGATCTTTATATTTTAAAGCATTTGGGTGTAAAACTTGTGCCCCATGTACTGCAATATCCCTCATTTCTTCAACAGATATTTTATCCAATTTTTCAGCCTCTTCAATTTTCCTTGGATCAGTACTCATTACACCATCTACATCTGTAACAATAACAACTTCATCTGCTTGAAGAGCATGACCTAAGAAGAAAGCAGTTACATCACTGCCACCTCTACCAATAGTAGTTATTTGATTATTTGGACCTCTACCTAAAAATCCACATACTACTGGAATAACTCCTTGTTCTAAAAGTTGGGCAATTTTTTGTGCCTGATACTCTGAAGCTTTAAAGTTAATATCTGCATCCAAAGGATTATTATCAGTTATTATTGGCCAAGCTTCATTATAAGGATCAATAAATGTTGACTTTACACCTAAAGCTTCAATGGTTGATGCCATTACTCTTGTACTGGTCATTTCACCCATGGCCAATATTTCAGCCATCTGTTGGGGAGAAACTACATCTCCAATAGCTTCATCTGTTACTTGAATCAACTCATCAGTAGTCTTGTTAATAGCTGAAACTACAACTACCACCTGATTACCTTTCATGTATTCGTTTACAACAGATTGGGCTGCTTTTTTTATTCTGGAACCATCTCCAACAGAGGTTCCTCCAAATTTTGCCACAATTAATTCCATTAAATTCACCATAATAAAAAAATTTTAAAAATCTTAAAATTAATAAATAATTAAATCTATTACTTATTAAATTATTATACATTTATAAGTATTAATCATACATATAAATATATTTTTATAATATTTAAGATAAAAAAGCAAAAAATTTAGATTTCTTTCATTTAGACAAATCACTGAAAATGATAATAAACTTATAATTTCTAAAAAAAAGTAGATAG
>CAYQMW010000106.1:0-1516 GCA_964418715.1 uncultured Methanobrevibacter sp.
GCTAATATTATTTGGGGTACCCAAATCGATGAAAGTTTACAGAATTTGGTCAGAACTACTATTATTGTCTCAGGTATTAAACCATATGACTTTACAAGTCCTGAGGCGACTTTTGATTCTGATGAAGATTCAGATGACGATCCGTTAAGTGACTTAATCGATGAAGTATTTTAGATAATTTTTAATTATTTTTAATAAATAATTAAAATCAATTTTTTATTTTTAATATTTTTTCATTTAAAGATTTTTTAAACTTTTTTAAAATCTATTTTTCTTTAATTTTATTTTGTTAATTTTTTTAAGTTGTAAATTTTATCTTCCAATATTCGATAATTTAAAAAATTTTATTTAAAATTTTCAAATTAAAATTATTTTATAAAAAAATATTAGAAAAATACAAATCTTTATATGTTAAAATTTACAAAAATCTCGATGTACTAATTATATGATTAATTAATTTTTATAAAATTTTTATAAACTGTAGGGATATTTTATGGCAGTTCAAGAAAGATTACAAAATTTTACTAGAGAAGCTAAAAGAGTTATTAGGGTATCTAAAAAACCAGATAGGGAAGAATATTTAAATTTCGCTAAAGTTACCGGAATTGGTATTTTATTAATTGGTTTTATTGGTTTTATTATTGTTATAATTGGAATGCTTATTGGTTTATAATTAATTAAATCATTAAATCTTTTTAATTTTTTTAAATAATTTTATTTTTAACTCTTTTTTTAGTCTTTTTTTAATTTTTCAGATTTTGTTTATATATTATCTGATACATTTAAATACTACTTAATAAAAATATAATACTATTATATTAATCTACTTTTTATTATAATTCATATTTTTTATTATATAGTAATCTGAATTTTACTATTTTATTGTCTTATAATAAGTTAGATTTTATAATAAACCTTAATTAATCTATATTACATTATAAATTTAATTATATAGGTGGATTACATGGAAGATAATGAAAATTCCATTTATGCTCTTAAAACATCAGCAGGTCAAGAAAGAAATGTAGCAAGAATACTCGCTACTAGATCACGTGAGACAAGAGATACTGATACATTTATTGGTGTTGAAGCTATACTTGTTCCTGAATCTTTAAAAGGGTATATTATCGTTGAATCTTCTTCAAGAATTGATATGAGAAATCCTGCAATGAAAATACCTCATTTAAGAGGTGTTGTTGAAGGTAAACATCCAATTACTTTAGAAGAAGTTAAAAGATTCTTAAAACCAGAACCAATTATTGCTTCTATTAAAGAAGGCAGTGTTGTTGAACTTATTTCTGGTCCATTTAAAGGTGAAAGGGCAAAAGTTGTACGTATTGATAAATCTCGTGAAGAAGTAGTTCTTGAATTGGTTGAAGCTGCAGTTCCAATTCCTGTTACTGTTGAAGCAGATCAAATTAGAATTATTCAAAAGGAGGCTGACTGATGCCAGAAGACACAGTAGAGGTTCTAATTGAAGGTGGAAGTGCCACCCCAGGACCACCATTAGGTCCAG
>CAYQMW010000106.1:1531-7268 GCA_964418715.1 uncultured Methanobrevibacter sp.
AACAACTGCTCTTGTTATGGATGAGCTCAAAATTGAAAAAGGATCCCATGAACCTGGTGCTGAAGTTGCTGCAGATTTATCTGTAGAACAAGCTTTCAAAATTGCTAGAATGAAATTTGATTCATTACTTGCAAATGATTACAAAGCAGCTACCAAAGAAGTTATGGGTACTTGTGTAAGTATGGGTATTAATGTTGATGGTAAAGATGCTAGAGAAGCTCAAAAAGCACTTGATGCTGGTGAGTACGACAGTATTTTTGAACAATAATTCCTTTAATTTTTTTACACATAATTGAGATTAAGTTCATAGCAGTGTATATGATATTATAACAAGATTAAAATTATTGTTATGGTGGATATACTGCATTATAATCTATTTTATAGATTAAATTCTTAAAAAATGTTTTAAGAAATAAAAGTACATTTTTAGTGTACATGTATAATTTTTTATTAAAAATATACGACTAGTACTTTTAAAAAACAATGGTAGTCGATATTAATTTATTATGATTATTTTTATTATCGATTGCTCGTAACCAAAATTAAACTCGTGAACAATGTTCATGGAGGATTTATATGACACAAGATATGATAGAAGCGGTGAAGAAGGCTAAAGAACAATCCAAGCCGAGGAACTTCACACAGTCTATTGATATGATTATAAATATCAAAGACTTGGATGTCAATAAACCAGAAAATAGGTTTGAAGAAGAAGTTGCTCTCCCACATGGCCGTGGTAAAGGGGTCAAAGTCGGTGTTATTGCTGACGGAGATTTAACTACTCAAGCTAAAGATGCTGGTGTAAGTCTTGTTATTCAAAAATCTGAATTAGAAGATTATGGAAAAGACAGAAAACAAGCTAAAAAAATGGCTAATAATATTGACTTTTTCATAGCTCAAGCTGATATGATGCCACTTGTCGGTAGATTTTTAGGTCCAGTTCTTGGTCCTCGTAAAAAAATGCCTAGACCAGTTCCTGCAAATATCAAATTAGCTCCAATGCTTGAGAAGTTAGAAAATACTATTAAAGTAGGAGTTAAACAACAACCTTCTATTCAAGTTTTAGTTGGTACACAAGACATGGCTGACGAGCAAATAGCTGAAAATATGGAAGCTGTTCTTGCAATCTTAGACCGCCACTTAGAAAAAGGAAGAAAACAAATTAAATCCATGTATATTAAAACAACTATGGGTTCAGTAGTGAGGGTGATATAATGGCTCACGTTGCTGAATGGAAAAAAGACGAAGTTAAAGAGATTGCAAATTTAATTGACTCTTATGAAGTTGTAGGTGTTGTAGATCTTTTAAATATTCCAGCAAGACAACTTCAAGAAATGAGAAAAAGTCTTACTGGTAATGCACTTATTAGATTATCAAAAATCAATCTCATAAATTTGGCTTTAGAAGATTGCAATAAAGGTAAAGAAAACATTATTGGCCTTTCCGAACATTTATCTGGTCAACCTGCATTAATTTTTACTGACATGAATCCATTTAAATTATTCAAAATCTTAGAAGACAGTAAAACTAATGCTCCTGCAAAAGCTGGAAGTGTTGCTAGTGATGATATTATTGTTCCTAAAGGAGATACTGGTTTTCAACCTGGTCCGTTTTTAGGTGAATTGCAACAAATTGGTGCAAACGCTAAAATCGACAAAGGTAAAATTGTAGTTGACAAAGATGCAGTTGTTGTAAGTGCAGGTGAAACTGTTTCCCAACAGGTTGCTAGTGTTTTAACTAGATTAGATATTAAACCTATGGAAGTTGGAATAGATTTACATGCAGTTTATGAAGATGGTGCTGTTTATACTGCAGATGTTCTTGCAATTGATGAAGAAGAAACAATTGGTAAAGTTCAAGATGCATTCAACAAAGCATTCAACTTGTCTGTCTTTGCTAGTATACCTACAAAAGATACTATTGCAACTATTTTACAAACCGCTCACAGAAAAGCAACCAATGTTGCTGTTGAAGCAGGTATTGTTAACTCAGGAACTACTGATATAATCTTCGCTTTAGCAAATGCTAAAATGTTAGCATTAGCAGGTGAATTATCTGCTGATGCATTAGATAGTGAATTATCTGACAAATTAGCAAATGTTGCTAGTGCTGCTCCTGTAGCTGTAGCAGATGATGCTGAAGAAGAAGTGGAAGAAGAAGTAGAAGAGGAAGAAGACGCTGAAGAAGAAGCAGCAGTAGGTTTAGGTGCTCTCTTCGGTTAAATATTAAAATTTAAGATTTTTATTGTTTTAAATAAACCTAATATATTTTTAATAAAAATAATGGTGATAACATGGAATATATATATGCGGCAATGATTTTGCATACTACTGATAAAGAAATTAATGAAGAAAACGTAACTAAAATTCTCGATGCAGCTGGCGTCGATGTTGATGATGCTAGAGTAAAAGCTTTAATCGCAGCATTAGAAGATGTTGATATTGAAGAAGCTATTGAATCTAGTGCATTAGCAGCAGCTCCTGTTGCTGCAGCTCCTGCAGCTGAAGCAGCTCCTGCTGAAGAGGAAGAAGAAGACGAAGAAGAAGACGAAGAAGAAGCTGAAGAAGAAGCAGCAGCTGGTTTAGGTGCTCTCTTCGGTTAGATACTTTCGTTTATTTTTTCTAAAAGACAAATTAGTTTTTTAACTAATTTCTCTTACTCTTTTTTATTTTAATAAATTAATTTTTAGATTTTTAAAAATACTTTTTTTAATTCAACTTTTTTTATTTATAAATTATTTCAAATTGTTTTTATTCTAAGTTTAGATATACTTTTATTTTTCAATACTTTTTTCAAGTTTTGATCTTTTTTAAATTTTTTAATAATATTTTTATTTTTTTATGGCTTGTTTTTCAGGGCTGATTTTTTTAAAATTTTTTAAAATTTTTTAATAATAATTTTAATTATTTTGTCTTTTTAAAAACTGTGTGATTTTTAAAATCAAATATTAAATAATAAAAAAAATAAATATAATTTTATTATGAAAGTTTTGAATTATATTCATAATTTATTATAATTTATTTAATCAAGATTTAAGTTGATATAATGGAAATATTTGACAAATTAGGATATAAAAAGTATACATGTAAAAAATGTGGTCATGATTTCTATTCTCAAGTTGAAAGAGATACATGTGGAGATGCTCCATGTGATGAATATGATTTTATTGGAAATCCTGCAACTGACAAGCCATATGATTTATATGAAATTCAAAAAACATTTAGGGAATTTTTAGAAGGTGAAGGCCATACTGCAATACCTCGTTATCCGGTTCTTGCTAAAAGATGGAGGGATGATGTATTTTTAGTTGGGGCAAGTATTTTCTGTTTCCAGCCATGGATTACATCAGGTATTGTTGAACCTCCGGCTAATCCTCTTGAGATAGCTCAACCTTCTATCCGTTTAAATGATGTTGATAATGTTGGTAGAACCGGTCGTCATATGACCTGTTTTACAATGGGTTCACATACTGTAATCAATACTCCTGATAATTTCATTTATTGGGAAGATAGATGTATTGAATTATGTGATAAGTTCTTTGAAAGTATTGGTATAAATACTAAAGAAGTAACTTATATTCCTTCCTGGTGGGAAGGTGGTGGAAATGAAGGACCTTGTTATGAAGTTATGTGTAGAGGTGTAGAGCTTGCTACACTTGTTTTTATGCAATATAGAACCTTACCTGATGGGGGAAGAGAAGAAATTCCAATTAAAGTAGTTGATACTGGTTATGGTTTAGAACGTATTGCTTGGATTTCACAAGGAACTCCTACTGCATATGATGCATGTTTTTCACCTGTAATTGAAAAACTTAAAGAAATTACTGATGTAGAACTTAATGAGGAAATTTTAGGTGAAAGTGCAAGAATTGCAGGTTTAATGGATATTGAAGATTATGCTGATTTAAGAGCTCTTAGGGCAAAAGTAGCTGATAAATTAAATATTTCAATTGACCAGTTACTTGAATCTTCAGAACCTATGGAAGCAATATATATTATTGCAGACCATACTCGTTGTTTAGCATTTATGCTTGCAGATGGAATTATACCTTCAAATGTTAAAGAAGGATATCTTGCAAGATTAATATTAAGACGTACTATTCGTTATATGAATCAGTTAAATATGAAACAGTCACTTGCTGAGGTTATGGCTATACAACTTGACTTTTTAAAAGATTTCTACCCTGAAATCAGTGATTCTCAAGAACATATTATGAATATTATAAATCTTGAAGAAGAAAGATATGCTACTACAATTGAAAAAGGTAAAAAGACAGTTAAAAGAACAATTAAAAAATTGAAAAAAGAAGGAAAATCAGAGATGCCTCTTGAGACCTTAATCAGTTTATATGATGCTCAGGGTATGCCTCCTGAAACTGTTAAAGAACTTGCAGGCGATAACTTTGAGGTTAATATTCCTGATAATTTCTTTACAATTGTAGCAGATAGACATGAAAAAGAAGATTTAAAAGAAAAAGAAATCTATGAGTTTAATTATCCTGAAACAGATTTATTATTCTATAAAGACTTCTTTAAAACTGAATTTGAAGGAAAACTTTTAGGTGTAGAGACTATAAATGATAAGCTCAATCTTGTATTTGATCAAAGTGTATTCTACCCTGAAGGTGGAGGTCAGCCTGCTGATATGGGTAAAGTAATAATTAAAGATAATGAATTCTTTATTGATTATGTATCCAAAATTGACAATATTCTCTTACATCAAGTTAAAAATGAGGGGGATAATTTATATGATAAGTTAAAATCATTAGTCGGTGAAGATGTAAAAGGTATAATTCAATGGGATAGAAGAATAAGTCATGCAAGACATCACACTGCAACTCACCTTGTTATTGCAGCTGCAAGAAAAATATTGGGAGACCATATTTGGCAAGCAGGTGCACAGAAAGGGGTTAAACGTTCACGTATAGATTTATCTCACTATAAACGTATCACACAAGAAGAGTTAGATGAAATTGAAAAGCTAGCAAATTCCTATGTTATGGATAATATACCACTTGATATTAATTGGCTTTCAAGAGATGAAGCAGATAGAATTTATGGTTTAAGTTTATATCAAGGTGGTGTAGTACCAGGCAATGAAATTCGTGTAGTAAAAGTCCCTGGTGTTGATGTACAAGCTTGTGCAGGTACACATGTTCCTAAAACTGGGGATGTTGGTATGATTAAAATCCTTAAAACAGAAAGAGTTCAGGATGGTGTTGAAAGGATTGAATATTCTGCAGGACTTGCAGCTGTAGATGCTATACAGGAACAGAATACTATTGTTCGTGAAAGTGCAGCTACCTTTAAAGTTACATCAGATCAACTTCCAAAAACATGTGAAAGATTTTTCAGTGAATGGAAGCAATATAAAAATGAAATTTCAAAACTAAAAGAAGAAATTGCTTCATTAAAAATTAGTAGTCTTACAAATAATATTCTTGAAGTCGGTGATTTAAAAGTCCTAAAAGAGATTATTGATGGAGATATTAAAGATTTACAAAATATTGCAACTGACTTTACAGATAATGGAAAAGCTGATGTTGTAATTATTGGAAACAATGAAGGTAAAATTGTACTTGCTGCATCACAACATGGAATTGATTCTGGTGTTGAGATAAATAAAATCATTAGAGAAGCTGCTGGAGTCTTAGGTGGTGGCGGTGGAGGCCGTCCAACTTTAGCTCAAGGTGCAGGACCTAATGCTGATAAAATGAGTGAAGCTTTAGATAAAGCAT
>CAYQMW010000107.1:0-6946 GCA_964418715.1 uncultured Methanobrevibacter sp.
GTACAACATCTAAAATATAACATTGAATCACTTGTAGTTTTAAAATTAAATTAAATTAAATCATATTATAATGAATGAATAAATGAATGAATAAATTGACTTTAAATAAGAAATAATTATCATTAATTAATAATTATTAATTAAAGACAATAAAATTAAAAAATATTAATTAAAAAATAATAAATAATACAAATTAATTTTCATCATCAACAGAATCATCATTAGTATACTCATTATCTCCAATAGACTCTTCATTATCAATAGCTATCTTGCGAATTAATTTAGTTAATTGTTCATTTTGCCTATCCAGTTTAAGATTAAGTCTAATTAAAATATATGCTAAAAATGCAATAGATAATGCAAATATTAAATCCAAACCTCTTTTAAGACCAAAGAAACGTGCAACAATTGTAGTCTGTTGAGGAAGTATGCCTATTGCAATAATAATTAACCAGAGAATAATACTTATTAAAAAAGTTAATGTAGCTAATTGTTTTTTTCTATACCTTATTGTTAAAAATAAAATAGATATAAATGCAAGTATTAAAACTAAAACTTGATATAATAATGGTGATGACATGGTTTACCTCAATATTCTCCTTTTTTACTAAATATAATATTTATAAACATGTATTTGTAAGTTTTTTTCAATTGTTAATATATAATCATCTAAATAAATCAAGAATCATCTTGATCATAATCTTAAGACCAACAATAGCATTAGTACCTTTATGCTGAGTTTCATCAGTATAGATTGTAGTTATAGGAACCTCATCATATACAATATGATTATCTTTAATTTCTTTAATAAATTCAGATGATACACCATAACCTGCTGAAACAACATCAATTTTATTTGCAGCATTAGCAGAAAAGGCCCTAAGACCAGACTGTGAATCCTTTACTTTCATACCATAAAAAATATAGGTTAAAAGATTCATTACACTATTTGCAAAATGTTTACTTGTAGGCATATCCTCAAATATACGGGAACCTATAACAGCATCGGCCTTATTGTCTTTTAGAGGTTGAATAACCTTAGCTATATCCTCAAAATTATGTTGACCATCTGCATCAAAAGTAATGATATATTTAGCATTATGCTTTAAAGCTACTGTCATGCCTGTTTTTAATGCAGCACCTAATCCACAATTTATAACATGAGATACAATATGAATTTGGTTTGGATAATTTCTTTGAACTTTACGTGCTATATTTAATGTATTATCATGTGAACCATCATTGACAAGTACAATATTATAGCCCAAGCTAGCAATATCAATTAAAACCTTTTCAACATTTTTTTCTTCATTATATGCCGGAACAACCAAATATGTATCTTTTATATAATTTGTCATTAAACCACTAAAAAAATTAATATTTGAATTATTTTAATAATTTTGAGAAAGTATTAGTATTTAATTATTTATAAAACAGGAAAAATGAAAATATTATACTGGACCTGCATCTTCAAATCCTTCACGTTTACCTTGTCCTGCTTCTTTTCTCATCTGTTTAGGTTTAAACATCATCTTATAAACATTTTGAGCATGCTGTCTTGCTCTATTATCTGCAAGTACTTTAAGTTCCTCGTCACTTTCAGTTTCATCTTCATGTACAAAAACTTCTATAATATGTGTATTAGTCATAAGTTGTGCTCTAATTAAACCTGTTGATGCTTCATGAGCACACATTTTATCTTTCTTTTGAGGCCCCGGCATACCAAGAGCCATAACTATATCACAATTTTCTTCTTCTATGAGTTTTTTACTAGCTACAGGAAGATCTTTTATACCTGGTACAGTTACTCTGATAATTTTAGTATCATATACATATTTCTTAAGTTCATCTTCAGCAGCTGCACCCATATCATATCTTGCAAATGTAGTGTCACATAATCCGATTCTCATAATAACCATTTTGAAATTTTCTATTTTATAGTATATTTTTCTTTTTATTTATAAATAATTATAATAAATTATGTTTTTTAAAAATATAATCTTTAATTTATAAAAAAAATTAATATTTGCTTATTTTTATTAAAATACAATAAATAATATATTTAAAACTGAAAAAACCATTTGAATTAAATTAATTTAGATAATTTTACTTATTTTAGATAATAATCAATCCAATATAATAACAATTCTTTAACTTCAACAGAATCATAATCTGAAAATAGACTATCGATTATTCTAATGGCCATATTATAGGCAGTTATTTTATTCATTAATCCGTATTCAACTTCATCTATAATATTAAGTATAGTTGAGGTTACTGCAACCATTTTTGGATTATTAATTGAAGATTGTAGATTTTTAATAAAATATTCTTTTTCATCTTGGGAGTAATCTTTATAGAAATCATTAATGTCCAATTTATACCTGTATAATCTTGTCAATACATTAGCTTGTGATTTAGGTGAAATCCAAACCTGTTTTAAATTTGCTTCTTTAATTGATTCTTTAACCGCTTTTGCAATAAGCTCTCCAAGTTTTGAATGTTTACCTGTGTTTTCTATAATATTGTCTGATTTTTTATCAGATACCAGTACAATTCCATCTGTACCGGTACCTGTTGCAAGACCATTAGAATATTGTGAAGGAATTAAAGTTTCTTGAAGAGCGGCAGTTTTAGCTTCTGTTGCAGTAACTAAACCATTTATTAGAGAATTTTCATTTAAATAACAATTAAAGATTAAAATAGTATTTATTGTACCGAATTTTTCAAATTTCCCAATAGGATAATATTTTTTATTCTCTTCATAGTAACTACCACTGTCTCCTGCCCTTACTGCATTAACCTTAGTGCCTGCTGTTGTAATGGCTGTGACTGTAAGTTTTTTATAAGATTTTGTAACAATTGAAGTGTTTTCCATATCAGCATGAGTTAAAAGAGCAGTGGTTTTATGTGGATTTAAACCTAATAGATTTGATTTACTGGACAGGTAACTTTCTATTTGAGCCATATCAATTTTATTAATCTCATCAGTCGATAAATGCTGGTTAAAAACAGATTTTATATTTTCATTATATCCCCCATTTAAATAGGACAAAGCCAAAGTGTTTTTCTCATATGGAAAATCAACAACTAAAAAATTATTATCTGCATAAACCTTATCATTAGATTTCGTTTGGTAGATTAATTTAAAATCTTTATATTCCATATTATCCACTAAAAATTAAAATTGATAAAAATTAGATAAAATTAATTAAAAATAATAAAAATTGAATAAATATATCAAAAATGGAAAAAAAAGAAAATTACCATTTTTTAAAAAGAAAAATTATAATATTTTAATCTTTAATTAAAACATTAAATCTTCGCCTAGCCTCACCAATAGTTAAAGGATAGTCTCCATTAAAGTCAACACCATCTTTTTTTTCTAAAATTTCACAAAGGTGAGTAATTCTTGGAAGTCTTAAATTAGCTTTTCTAATTAATTCAATATTGGAAAAGACTTCTTTGGTAGGGCCTGATTCTAATATATTTCCTTTACTAATAACAAATACTTTATTTGAATAAACTGGTACTAAATCCACATCGTGAGTAGATATAATAATTGTCATTCCTTCATTATTCAAATCATAGAGCAATTGTAAAATTTCAGAAGCACCTCTAGGATCAAGTCCTGATGTTGGTTCATCTAAGACCATAACTTCAGGATTCATAGCAAGTATACCTGCTATTGCTACCCTCTTTTTTTGGCCTCCACTTAAGTGGTGAGGAGCTTTCCTTTCAAAACCTGACATATCTACCCTTTTAAGAGCATTGGTAACAATTTCCTGTGTTTCTTCCTGGGATTTACCTAAATTTAAAGGACCGAATGCTACATCTTCTTCTACTGTAGGTGCAAACAATTGATCATCAGGATTCTGGAATACAATACCTACTTTTTGACGAACTTTCATTAAACCTTTTTTTGAATAATCTATAGGTTCTCCATCAATGATTACCTGACCATCGGTAGGTTCATAAATACCATTAAAATGTAAAAATAATGTTGACTTACCTGCACCATTCTTTCCAAGTAATGAAACCATTTCTCCCTTCTCAACACTGAAATTAATGTTGTTTAATGCAACAGTTCCATCAGGATATTTATAAGTTACATCTTGAATATTGATAATAAAAATTCCTCCATTAATATTATTTTAATCATTACTTATTTAAATATTTTAAAGTTTTCTTAAAAATCATTAAACCTCATTTTATCATTTTTAATAATTTTTATAATATGATTAATAATATTGACAAATATAAAAACTTGATTTTAATTAATTATATACAATACCAGTTTTTAATAATTAATAATAAAATTAAAGTCTTTTTTAATCTAAATACAAAATAAAATAAAATAAAATAAAATAACTAATCTAATTAATTCAATTAAATTAATAAAATAATTAAATAAATTAATTAATAATAAGAAGATTAATTAATCAATTCAGGATAGCTATCTTTTGACCTGTCTGGTTTATAGACCGGTAACTCACCAGTATAACATCTAGATTCCAAAGACCTCTGTAATGTTTCACTCTTTTCAAGTGAAAGTAAAAATAAATTTGAAAACATTGCCCCATAACTTTTCATAGCTTCCATAGAAGAGCCTAAATAACCAAGTCTTGTTTTTTGAGCATTTCTCATAACACCAAGATTATCTAAAAATATAAAAATAGCATTATACATTAATGTAGCAATTTCACAGAATATTTTAGGAACATAAAATCTTCTCAAAACCTGTATAACATCATTAATAGGAGTTGTAAGTGACATAAATCCTAATGATGAAAAACATGCAAATACTCTTAAGAAAGTTAATACTGAAATTGTTAAAGATTCTGTAGTTATACCTATACCGAAAAATCCACTATTCCAGATATATTTTCCACTAGGGAAGAAAAATAGTAAGAATATACAGGTAATAAAAGTAAATGCAAAAGGTATAGTTAAAAACTTAAGATAATCTTTAAGAGATACACGTGCTACAGCAAGTAACAATATAGATGACAATATTATAATGAAAACAGAGTAATAATTATTACTTATAAATAATGCTGATAATACCAATATTAATGAACCAACTACTTTAACAAAAGGATTATAATCAGTCAATCTATTTGTATGAGCAATATGATCTATATCAAATTCCATGTATTCACCTTTTTTATTCATAAATTTTTAAAATTAACTCCTTTATCATTTTCAGTTGATAATTATTATAATATTATTGAAAATAATATTTAAAATTTAATATTGATACTCTAAAATTATTGATATATAAAAAAAGAATTAAATTGTTTAATTAAGTTATTGAATTTAATAAATAGTTAAAATATAATTTAAAAAAAAAATAATAAAAAAGATTAAAAATAATCTTTTTTAAATAATTTAAAAAAGATTTAATCATCTTTTTTAGCTAAACCTCTCCAGTATCCAAATGCATAACCGATGATTATAGCACCGATAGCAGCTTGAACAGCAAAGAGTAAACTTTCTATTTCACCTGAAGGTGGTTCCCATGGTGCAGCAAACCAAGGTTGATATGTTGAATCAATTTCACCAATTTCGGATTCTGCCGCATCGTCAGCTCCACCAAACATTTCCTCATTATCAGATGCGAAAGTTTCAATAAACGCGGAATCAGAAACATATAAATGTTCTGTACCTGAACCATTTTCTGAATTAATAACAAAGTCCAAATATTTGTCACCGACTTTATATCCCTCTTCAGGATCATCAGCAGTGTTTACAGTTTTTACATCTACAGATTTTACTTCTATTGCATCTGCTCCATCAGCCGCGTCCTCTTGACCTACTCCATTATACATAACTATTGGAGCTACACAAAGAGCAATGACAAGTATTATTAATATAATATTTTCATATTTCATTTTATACATCTCCTAATTATGCATTTTTAGGATTAATTGCATTTAATTTTTCAAGAACATCTGATTTGTATGCAAGTAAACCATTCCAAATAACTACAGTAAGTAAACCTTCTGCAATTGCTAAAGGAAGTTGAGTAGGCATAAATATAATAAAGAATTTAGGGAATGCTGCTGCAAAACTTGGTAATGGGAATGCTAAACCTAATTGTATTGAAGTTACAAGATAGGTCATAATATCCGCAAGGAATGCGGTTATAAATATAGTAACTTTAGTATTAAGTCCCACTTTGTTACAACCTTTAAATACAATCCAACCTATAAATGGCCCAACAATACCCATTGAGACACAGTTAGCTCCTAAAGTAGTGAGTCCTCCGTGAGCAAGTAATAATGCTTGGAAAAGAAGTACAATAGTAGCAAGTACTCCAGTAACTGCTGGTCCAAATAATGCTACACCTAAACCATTACCACAAGGGTGAGAACAACTTCCAGTAACGGATGGCATTTTTAATGAAGAAAGAACAAACATAAATGCTCCAGAGACAGCAACAAGAGCTTTAGTTTCTGGATATTCTTCAGTTATTTTCTTAATTTGATATATTCCATACCCAACTATTGGAATCATAATGACATACCATATGATTGCCCAAAAACTTGGCAGGTATCCTTCCATAATATGCAAATTTAACTCTCCTTAATAATTTTATCATTAATAAATTTTTTTTATCAAATAAACTTAAATTTTTTTTAAGTTTAACTGATTAATAATAATATATATTATAGTATTTATAAATCTTTCGTATTTATTCAAACAAAGATATTCAATAAATAATAATTCTAGTTAAATAATTAAAGGATAAAAAATAAAGTAATATTAATTAAAATTATTCATTAAATAATCAAATTCAAAAGAAAATTCGTGATAATAATGAAAGTTAAAAACAATATAATATTAGCATTAGATGTAATGGATATAGATGAAGCAATTAGTATATGTGATAAAGTTAAAGGAGAAATAGCCTATTAATTTTTTTTTGTAAATAAATTGAAAA
>CAYQMW010000107.1:6956-7257 GCA_964418715.1 uncultured Methanobrevibacter sp.
TAGATACGATAAAAATTGGTTATCCTCTTACACTGGCAGTTGGAATAGAATCTATAAACATTCTAAAAGATCAATTTAACTTTCAGGTAATATGTGATTATAAGGTTGCAGATATTGATGCAACAAATGATAAAATTGCAGATATTACCTATTCAAATGGTGCTGACGGATTAATATGTCATGGATTTGTTGGTAGTGACAGTGTTCAAGCTTGTCTTGATAAGGCTAATGAATATGATAGGGAATTATTTTTACTTACTGAAATGTCCCATCCAGGAGCACGTAAGTTTCTCCAAGGCGT
>CAYQMW010000108.1:0-7230 GCA_964418715.1 uncultured Methanobrevibacter sp.
CATGAGTATATATTTATAACTCATCAGGTATAAACTTTTGGTAAGAAACTATAATACTATTTTACTTTTTTAAATTATATATAAGTTTAATTTAATTCATTAAACCGCTATTTTGCGAAACTTAAGTTGCAGTATTAAAAAAAAGATATCTATCCCACATCAATATAATTTTAATGGTACACACTTATTTTTTAACAGTTAAATTATCTTAGAATAAATTTTATCTATCAATCCACATACAAAGTAAATCCACAGGTTTATGTTATTTTAGTTCTGTTGTGTGGTTTTATAGTGTTATTACCATATATAATAAGTTTGGAGTAATTTTTATTATAATTTCAGTACATAACTTTTTAATAATTAATCTGATGTAGTGAGGAATACATTAGAATAACTATTAATATATTATTGTACAAATCCATAAATTAAGTGGTGATTATCTATGACATTTGAAGAAAACATAAGGGAATATGTAAAAACAATTCCAGAAAAGCTAGAACATATTGATAGTGAAGAGACAACAAAAATAGCATTAATTACTCCATTTTTAAGAGAATTGGGTTATGATACTGCTAATCCAAGTATAGTTAAAGCAGAATATACTGCCGATGTTGGAACAAAACAAGGAGAAAAAGTAGATTTTGCTATTCTTGATAATGGTGAACCAGTTATATTTATTGAATGTAAACCAGTAAATAAGGAATTAAGTAAGGATAATATTTCACAGTTATTCCGATATTTCAGTATAACTAATGTACAAATCGGTATTTTAACTAATGGGGTAGATTATCTATTTTATACTACTGGTACTGATAATCGGATGGATGATAATCCATTTCTTGAACTAAACTTATTAAATCTAACTAAAAAAGATATTTCAGAGTTAGAGAAATTTGCAAGAGGGAACTTTAGCGTAGATAATGCAGTAAGTAGGGCAGATGACTTGAAATATAGAACCCTTATTAAAAAAGCATTAGTTAAAGAATTTGAAGAACCATCTGATGAATTTATTAAAGTTATAGGTAAACAGGTATACGATGGTATTTTAACTCCAAATATTAAAGAGAAATTTGGAAAACTTATTGTATCTGTGAATACTGAATTTATAAATGAGAAAGTACAAAAAAGATTAGCAGATGCAGTAGAAAACAATGATACTCAATTAGAGAAAGAATCAGAAGAAGAGATAGAAGAAATTGATAATGATACTGGTATTGTAACTACTGCCGAAGAGTTAGAAGGATTCTACATTGTTAAATCAATTGCAAGTGAAAATAACAATGAAGAACATATAACAATGAGGGATCAGAAAAAATATTGTAATATCCTATTTGATGATAACAAATATTATCCTGTTATTAGGTTCTATTTCAATAATCCAAAGAGATTAAAGATAGAGTTGTTTGATAAAATAACTAGAAGGTCAAATGGTGGAAAAATAGGGGATACAATAGAGATTGACAAGGTATCTGATATATATCAATACAAAGACAGGATAAATAAACTTGTTGATAAGTATGTTAAAGAAAAAGAATAATACTCCCATTAAATAGCTACACTAATTATGTTTCGCAAAATAGCGGTTTAATGATTAAATTAAACATAGACAGTATAATCAAAAAGGATAAAATATTGACACTTCTCGACGATTTTGATAATGTGATTAATTGAAATGGCTTTAAAAGCGATTGAAAATTTTAAAGAGGAAAAAAACATCAATTAAAAATAATATAAAAATCATATATAGAAAATAGAACTTATGATAATAACTCTTAAGAGGTGTTAAATTGGAAAGTAAAAAGAAACTGATTATAATTGTTGGGATAATAGTTGTCCTAATAGCAGTACTTGCAGTTTTTCTAATGAACAATAATGATGAAATGGCAAAGGCAGCTGCAGAAGAGAGTATTGAAATATCTACAACATCAGGAGGAATGCACAAAAATAATGAAAGTTTTTATATTACTGTCCACGTTAGATCTGACAAATATGATGAATCATTGTTTGACGGCAAACCTATCTATGTCAATTTAACCGATGACAATGGAACGGTCAAATCTTATAACCTGACCCTTAATTATAGTAGTGTAAACGTTGAAGATTTGGATGAAAGTACCCGTTATAATGTTACAGTCTATTTCCCTGGAGGGGATGGTTTGCCTGCAAAATACTTTTCAGGATATGAATGGACCAGTAGCAGCTTCACATTGACTAGCGAAGGATATGGAAATCCGAATGATCAGCCGGATACAGACAGCGACAGTGAGGTATCAGATGAACCTGTGGTTGACAGACCTGATACTGATATTGCAGGACGTAATCTATGGACTTAAAGAATCTTGAGTTAGAGAGGTGATGCATAAACCATGCATTACTTCTTAAAATATTTTATAGTATTTATTGGATAGATATACATTCTAATTAAAGATTTATCCCAATAAGAAATTAATAGTTAAGCATTGTCTGCCCCATAAATAATAAAACCCGACTATTTTTTATCACTTAGACATAATAGGCCACAATAGAAAATTAGGGCTTAATTAAAGTAATGCAGATAGAATTCTAATTTTAAAAAGCATACCTTATTTTTTCACTTGAAAAATTGAAAAATATTCATAAATATTACTGATAATACAAAACTTTTTTTAATTATTGTTTCGCAAAATAGCGGTTTAATGAATTAAATTAAACTACATTAATTGGTATTTTTACTGATATTGTGTAGTATTTTTATCTAATAAATACTTTTACGATTATTTCAACCTTGAATAAACTGTTTGTCCTAAAAAGATAACTTTGTGAATATTTAAAACAGTTATTTAGTCAAGACGACTAAAAAAGCATATTTGGATTTTAATTCAACTCATCTATATGGAATTTGGACACGATTCTATTTATCATAGTAAACGTTTTCAAATCACACAATACATGGAATTTTGATTAATAGAAACTTTTTTATATTTCAAAAAGATTATTTTATATATGAAAGCCTCTCAATTGCATGAAGAAATTAAAGAAAATTTAAAAGATTATCCCATTGAATATCTTAAAAATAAAGCAACAAACGATAGATACAAAGACCCATTAACCAAAAAACTTGCCAAATACAATTCAGAAACATGGGATGAAATTTTCGCTTTAAACATTGCTGAAGACTATGAAATTAAAGACAGTGCAATTGAAAATCTAAAAAAGGATATTGACTATTATTTTGACACTTATGCTGGAGGAGATGAGGAGACCAGGGAGTTTACAAAATACATCTGCCTCTATTTGGCATTTATGGCTAAAAGACCACTACATCCTGTTGGGGATAATCCTGTAAAAGATCAGGTCTTTTTAGAAAATGGAGAATATAAATGCAAAACTAGAATCATGAGCATTAAAGATAAAAATTCATTATGCCGTTATTGTATTTGTAAAAATGCAGGTTTTCCATTTGTATTTTAAAATTAACAGGAGTTTTATAATGGACAATCAATTTTTAGAATTGTGTGATGAATTATTAAAAATTAGCTATGAAGAAAAAATTTCCGGCAATTCAGTTTTAAAAATATTGAAAAAGTATTGCTCAACCATTTCAGTATTTGATATGATGGCAATTAGTGCTGAGATAATCGAAGAAAACAAATATGTTCAAGCAAGCTATAGGGAAGATAGCCAAAAATCATATGTTGAAACATTTATATTGCGTGTTAAGGAAATCTTAGCAGATAATAAAGATTATACGAAAATAATTGATAAAGAAGAATTTGCTGATGCAATTACAACTTTAATGTCAAATCATAAAAACCAAACAGAAAAATCCAAAACTAAATTTACATTAATTGGTTGCATGGCTTCTATTTATACAACATTCATTTTAGAAGAGCCCATCCATAAAGTAGGTACACTATTTCCAGGGTCATTAAAAGTTGAAGAAAAGAATGGAAAGTTTTATTGTCCCGTAAAAGATGCAAATATCGATACTCCAAATGCCCTCTGTAATATTTGTCTTGCTGAACAGTTAGATTTTTAAATATCAATAAAATCAATATTTTAGTTAAATGATAATTAGGTTTAATTTAATTCATTAAACCGCTATTTTGCGAAACGTACCTAAATATCCTGAAACTCGTGCTGATTTGCACCGGCTTGAAAAGGCTAAAGATGATGTCGATTTTGAAAATGAGATTTTTAAGGCATTTAAAAATATAGTTAAAGAAAACTAGTTTTCATGGAGAATTATTATGAAATGTCCATTATGTAACAATAGTAAAAATAATAAAATTTTTAAAGTAAAAGAAATGCAACAAGGTCTTAGAGAAGAATTTGAGTATATTGAATGCTCTAATTGTGGTTGCTTATTTATCAAAGATATTCCTGAAAATATTAGTAAATATTATGATTCTAGTTATGCACCACATAATAATAGAAATAGCATCAAAAATAAGGTTTATGATACAGTTTACTCAATGTATCTTAAGGACAATAAACTTATTTCTTATGTACTTAATGATTCATTTTCTATTGCAACAAACTTTTGGAAAGATTTAATAACTTCTGGAGTTATGAATATGAATTCTTCTATTTTGGATGTTGGTTGTGGGGGGGGGGGCATTCTTAAATATTTTAAAAAAGGTTGGTTTTAATGATTTAACTGGTGTGGATTTATTTATTGATGAAAAAAATATGAAAAAGGGCATAAAAGTATATCAATCTTCATTAGAGGATTTTAAACCTAATAGGAAATATGATATTGTAATGTCTACACATGCATTGGAACATATGGATAATCAATCAGAAAATATTAAATGTTTTGAGAAGTTAGTAGTTGATGATGGTCTTGTTATTATTAGAATTCCTATTAAGTCAAGTGCCGTTTGGGAAAAATATGGTGTCAACTGGTCTCAGATTGATGCACCAAGGCATTTCTTTTTACATACTGTTGAAAGCTTTAGAATTTTGGTAAATAACACTAATCTTGTCATTGAAAATATAATTTTTGATTCCGATGAACACATTTTTGAGAATTGCGAAAAATATGCAAATAATATTTCAATGAGGGATAAAGAATGGAACACTTTTAAACTAGATAAAAAAACTTCTAAAGAATTGGCTAATGAAGTTCGTAACTTAAATAAAAAAGGGGAAAGTGATCAGGCAATATTTATTTTGAAATTAAAAAAATAATTAATAATATATATTTTTAAATATTTAGAATTGTGGGGGTTTTTTGATTCATAATTTGTAAAAAATTAACATTTTATTAGGAAATCAGTAAAAAATTTCCATGGATCTATTTTATTTTTTATTTAAATTGATATGGTCTTAAATTTACTTTTCCATTTTTTTAAACTTTATTTTTAGTTTAATTTAATTCATAAACCGCTATTTTGCGAAACATTATTTATTTAGTTAATGCAATAATTTATTTAAAATTTTAGTTTTTTCAAGAATTGGGCCTTTGAAAAAATTTGAGAATTTTTATTTCTAGCAATCTTCTATATTTTTATTATATGTTTTTAAAATTAGTTTTTTTTTAATTCAATGAAAAAATTTTAAATATTTTAAAAATCTCTATAAAAAATAAGGAAGTAGTCCTATCCGGAGTCGAACCGGAGTCACAAGTTCCAGAGACTCGTATGATTGCCATTACACCATAGGACTAAGTTGATTAAAATTTTAAATATATTTAAATTAAAATTTTAAATATATTTAAGAAAATTATCTTAAATTTATAATACTAATATTTTTCCATTATATTAATTTTAATATAAGATTAGAAATTCTCCTGTTTTTATACTGAAGAAATTTATAAAGTTAAAGTATGCCCATTCCTTCAAATATTGCTTTAAGACCTAAAATAACAATTGCTACTCCACCAATGATTTCAATGTAGTCTGCATATTTAATTGCTACTTTAGTTCCAAATGTTCCTATTAAAAACCATACTACAACGGCAATTAAGCTTAAACCTAAAAGGATGTAGGGATTTACATGGGCTGAGGCACCTTGTGATGCGAGAATTAAGTTTTCAATGTTACCAAAAACAAGTAAACTACCAATTTTTGCGTCATCTTTTAAGTCAGCCATATTATGCACCACCTTTTGCTTTGATGTTTTGCACTGCTTCATAAATTGCTTGAACACCTAATATGAATATTGCTACTCCACCAATAATATTAATAATATTGGAATAGTCCATTGCAACTTCAGTTAATACGCAACCTAGTACATGCCAAATTATTACAACGATTATACTCATAATACCTGAGATTTTAGGGTCTACTCCTTTTACAACACCTTGTGATGCAAGAATTAGATTTTCTATATTTCCAAAAATTATTAACCACATAAATGGTAAATATGCTTCTAACATTTTTTCACCTAGCTACTTATTACTTAATTATTTTCAGTAATGAAATTTAAAGTATATTAAAAAATTATTTATTATTTTTACTTATGTTTTTTATACTATTTAACATAATTTTCATATTTTAATTTGTTGTTTTTAATGAAATAAATGGCATATTAGTTTTAAATTCAACTTGTTTTTTTCACTAGGTATTATTATATTTCATCACTTAATTTTCCCATTTGCTGATATACCAGGTATCATTTATTTTTTCCATAGTTTGTTCACTATGCAAGGTCCATGTTCCTTTTATTCCATAGACTTTTGCCTCAAGTGTTACATCGGCCTTGAATATGGATTTTGTCTCTTCAATTATTGTTATGATAGGATTATCAATTGTAGATTTGTAATAATTTAGTGTTCCATCCATTATTTCATTTATATACTCTTCTTTACTCTGTGTTTTTCCAGACATATGTGTTAAAGTATAATTGTCATTTAAAATTACATCCAGTTTATCATAATCCTTTACAATCATTGCTTCTTGAAAATCTATGAATCTTTTAAGGACTTCTTCTTGTATTGGGCTTAAATTTTTTTTATTAACTACAGTTACTTTCATAGTATAACCAATTTATTTAGGGAATTTATCTTTATCAAGTTTTTTTACAACTTTTGCAGGTGTACCTACAACAACAGAATAATCTGGCACATCTTTGGTGACTATAGCTCCTGCCCCAACAATTGCATATTTTCCTACTGTAACTCCTGGTAAAATACTTGCTCCTGCTCCTATCCATGCACCTTTTTTAATAATGATTTTTTCACAGCCAGCTTTGTCAGGATGCGGGAGAGCTGGGCCAGCTTCAGCTGCAGCGGGGTCTGGCCCTCCT
>CAYQMW010000109.1:0-7224 GCA_964418715.1 uncultured Methanobrevibacter sp.
TTATATAAGAGTAAATTGAATTAAATTTATTTGTTTAAAACTTTAATTCCAAGTTCTGATGCTTTTTCTAACATCATAGATTTTTTATTTTTTCCTATAGAAGAACTTATTCTAGCAGCTTGAGTTGCTGGATCTAAGTTTTCTAACTCTTTTAAGTTGTAAACAAGAACATCTTCATAACCTGAAGGGTGTAAGTTCCTAGCTTCTTTAGGAGATCCGTAACCTATAGCAGGCATTTTTGGTTTTCCTGCTTCATATCTTCTCATTTTACTAGTTCTTCCTCTAGGTTTTCTCCATTTGTCTCCAAGTTTTTTATATCTAGCGTATTCTTGTCTTTTAAATTGTTTACTCATCGAATCACCTATTCTTTACTAACTAAATAAATTCCATCTTGGAATACTCTAGGATCTTTGCCTTTAATTTTAGTTGCTTGTTCTAAGTTAGCCATAGTTTGACCAACATGCTCTTTATTAATACCAGTTATAATAACTTGGTCCCCTTTAACTGTAACTTTTGTTTCGTCTCCAACAATTTTGGAAGTCCTTGGGTGTCTTTCACCTACGAAATTATCAATTGTTACAGCATTTCCATTAACTTTTACAGTCATTGGAAAGTGTGCAAAGACTATTTTCATATTGTATGTAAAACCGTCTGTTACACCAATAATCATATTGGAAATATGAGCTTTGATAGTACCAATCATAGATTTATCTCTACTTTTTGGAAAATCAACATATAATAATATTTTACCGTCATCTTCGGAAATTTTTACATTTGGATAATTAAATTTCCTACTAAGTTCACCTTGAGGTCCTTTTACAGTGACCCCTTCATCTAATATAACTTCAACGCCGTCAGGGATTTCAAGTTCTTCCCTTAAAGCTGCAGCTAATACCATATTTAATCACCTAATACATGTAAGCCAACAAACGTCCACCGATTCCTTTGGATTTAGCATCTTTGTGAGTCATAATACCTTCAGGAGTAGTGACTATTAATATACCGAAATTTTTTGCTGGCAAATATCCTTTTTCAAATTTTTCGAATTCATCTTTTTTAACAGCATGACGAGGTTTAATTACACCACATTGATTGATATTTCCATCTAATTCAACTTGGAAAATACCTGCTTTTTCGTCATCAACATATTCAAAATTACTAATATAATTCTCTTTTTTCATAACACTTAAAACATGTCCAATTAATTTGGATGCAGGACGAATAGTACAAGTAGAATTTACTTGTAATTCATTGTTCCTAATATTAGTTAAAGCATCTGCAAGAGGGTCCATAAGAGTCATTTAATACACCTCTAATTATATTTTTTAAATCCTATTTTAGGAGCTACTTCTCTAAAACATTGTCTACAAAGATTGATACCATATCTACTAACCATAGCAGAATGATCTCCACATCTAGAACATTTTTTAGAACCTCTACCGTATTTTCTTGCCACAGTATCACCTATCTATTCTTCCTCTTCTTCTTCTAAGTCAACATAGTTAACATTAAAGTTTTCTTTCATATACTGCATAGTTTCTTCTTTAGTAATTCTGTGTCTTTTAGGAACTTTATGAGATTGGATTTTTCTTCTGTTAATCCTATAACCTGGTTTTTCAAAAGTTACTGAAACATTCATACCAAAAATACCTATATCAGGATCATATTTCATTCCAGGAATATCAATATGTTCTGCAATACCAAAAGAAAGATTACCTTGTGCATCGAATTGAGTAGATTTAATATTATTGTTAATACCATCTAATACCATTCTAATTGCATTATCTGCTTTTTCACCACGTAAAGTAACTTTACAAGCAATAGGTTGTCTTTTTCTAATACCAAATTCAGGGTTGGTAACTTTAGAAAAAGTTCTAACTGGTTTTTGTCCAAACATAGATTCAATTAAATTGAGTGCTTTGGATAATTGATCACCAGCTTCTCCTACACCAATATTTACAGTAGCTTTTGCAATAATAACTTCATTCATTGGATTCATTTATTAACCTCCAATAAAGAAATAACTGGTTTATCATTTCCAACAACAAATGCATAATCTTTTAAAGTTAAGAATTGATTTTTGCTTGAGTCTTCAATAATTACAGTATTTGGTTTTGTTGATTCATTAATAATAATCTCTTTAACAGTACCAAGTTCACCAGTGTGTTTACCACCAGTAACAAGAACAGTTGCACCTTCAACAAATGGATATGATTCAACGATTTCTTGTTCAGGTACTTTTAAGTTAACAACATCTCCAACAGAATATTCTTCTTCAGTAAGAACATTCCTACCATCGTGGAGATTTAATTGAGTAATTCCACCTTTAATAGTGGTTTTATTTACAATTTTAGATAATTTAAAGCTACCATCTTCAATAGGGAGTAAAGTTAATCTTTTCTTATTATCTAAGAGTACCCTATAATTTTCCCCAGTTTTAGGAATTGAAATAACATCCATAAATCCAACAGGGAATTTATAATCTTTTCTAGCTCTACCATCAACTAAAACATTACCTGAGTTAATAACCCTTTTAGCCTCTCTAGAATTATCACCAAGAGCTAAAACATCTCTAACAATAATCATTAAAGTTAAAGAATCTTCAATAGCATGAGGTCCAGCTTGAGGTTTAACAGTCCAAGTATTTTCTTTAGGGTGAATAGGCCAGGTTTTTGGAGCTTTATAAGTTTTTAAATGTTTTCTAGATCCCATTTTTGCCATTATTCTGCCTCACTTGATTTACTTCTTCTGTCGTCATCTAAATCTACGTCAATAATCATCAAATTTGATGGATGAATTGGAAGATATATAGTAGTTCCATCTGCTTTATTTAAAGTTACACCGTCTACAGTGACAGTATATTTTTTATAGTTAACAATTTCAACTTTACCTTCATGATCTCTGAAATCACCACGGAGAACTCTTACTTTATCTCCAACTTTAACAGGTAAAGTTCTTCTACCTAAATCTTCTCTTAAATCTTTACTTAATGTAGCAGCCATACGAGCATTACGTTTGTGTAATGGTGCTTCATAAAGTGCTTTTCTTTGTTTTCTAGGTTGTTTTGACATCATATCACCTATACTAATATACTAGCTGCACTACCTACACTAGGCCATCTGTCAGCTGCTTCTTTTGCTACTGGACCCCTAATTTCAGATCCTTTTAATAATCCTTCTGGAGTAATAATTACAGCAGCATTATCTTCGAATTTTACACGAAGACCATCAACACGTCTATATTCTTTTTTCTGTCTTACGACAACTGCTTGAACAATTTCTCTTCTCATATCAGCAGTACCTTTTTTAACTGAAGCAATGACTAAATCACCAACACCAGCTGTATCAATTCTCCTACGGACTCCTTTGAATCCTTTAACAGAAATGATTTCTATTTCACGAGCACCAGTATTGTCAACACAAGCAAGTCTTGCACCAATAGGTAATGCTTTTGTAACATTAGATGTAATTGCTTTCATGATTTATTCTCCTTTTACTTCAACAATAACAAAATGTTTAGTTTTACTTAAAGGTCTGCATTCTGCTATTTTAACTTCATCTCCAACATTTACATCAATACAATCAGGTTTGTGAACATTGATTCTTGATTTTCTTTTTTCATACCTTTCATATTTACGAATGAATTTATAATAACTACGTTCTACGGTAACTGTCCTTTCTGCTTTGTTAGTAGTAACAGTACCTTCAAGAACTTGTCCTCTTACAGGTAAATCACCATGAAACGGACAATTTGGATCATTACATTCTCTTTCTGGTTCTTGAACATTAAGACCAACCATATTATCACCAATTAAATTTTTTTGTATCTCTTCTTTATCCGATCTTCAGGACGACTTAACAAAATTTTCCCATCAACTTCAAGAATTGTTCCATCTGGAACTTCAAATTGAAATATTGAAATATCTTTAGCTAATAATTTTTCATTATTATCTAAAGTTTCAATAGTCAAAGTTTTTTTTGTCTCGTCAATCACTTTCCCTCTAATTCCAATTAAAGATTTAGTAGAACTGTCGGTTACTTCAACATTAAGGCCGATTAATTCATGATAAATTAAATTTTTTGAACTTATCATATTTTACCTACTATTAAACTCTAAGGGAATTATTTAAAAATTATCTTTTATTCCCATTATTTCGTTTCTTGTTCTTCTTAGAATCTCTTATTTCAATTGTGTCTGAAGAAAAACCCATGTCAGATAAAACTTCTTTGACTTTAACCTTATGGTCACCTTGGAGTTCTATTTGACCTTTTTTAGCTGTTCCTCCACATGCACATTTAGCTTTTAAAGTTTTGGTAAGCTCTTTAATATCAATATCATGTTCATCAATACCTTCGACAATAGTCATAAGTTTACCAAACCGACGTCTTACAGTATATACTTTTACTGTTTGAACTTCTCTTGCAATTTCTTCACAAACACAAAGTTCTTCAGGAAGACCGCATACATCACAGATTTTAGACATTTAATTCTCCTTCTCCTTTTCATTCATGATTGTAAGAACACGAGCTATAGTTCTTTTAAGTTCTCTGATATTACCAGGGTTTTCAACAACTCCGGAAGCAGCACTTTTAGAAACATTTTTAGCTAATTCTGATTTGAGTTCAAGTAATTTTTCTTGAATTTCTTCATTTTCCATTTCCCAAATTTCTTTACTTCTTAAAATTGCCATTATTTCAACCCTCTAACTATTCTTTAAGAGAATCCTCAACTTCTTCAGCATCTTCAGATTCGGTTTCTTCTTCAGATTCTTCCAAAATTTCTTCCTCTTCGACTTCTTCAGATTCTTCAACAACTTCCTCTTCTTCAATCTCTTCAGAAATTTCTTCTAAATCTTCTAAATCTTCTAAGTCTTCAATTTCTTCAGCTTCTTCTAAAGATTCAACTTCTTCAGATACTTCAACACTTTCAGATTCTTCAACAACTTCTTCAATTTCCTCAATAGTTTCTTCTATTTTAGGAGCAAGAATTTCAACTTTATCTGGTAAAACTGCTTCAGGAGGCATAATTCTTACATATACACCTAAAACACCAGGTTTTAAACGTACAGTTGCAAATCCTTCTTGGACATATTTAGTTGCAGGTTCACCACATTTTTTAATGTAACCTTCAACAAATTTAGCAACAGCAGATCTTGAACCTCTGATTTTTCCAGAAATTGTAATTTCAACACCTTGTGCTCCAGCTCCCATTATTCTACGAATGTTAGAGTATGCAACTCTACGAAAATGCATACCTCTTTGTAACATATTAGCGATTTTAGAAGCCATGATTCTTGGGTTAAGTTCAGGAACATCAACTTGTTTAACTTCAACTTGTGGATTATCTAAACCAAACTGGTTTTTAAGAGTTTGAGTAATTGCTCTTACAGTTTTTCCACCTCTACCAATAACCATACCAGGTCTTTCAGCATAAACAACAACCATAGTTCCAAGAGGAGTAACTTGTACATCCATTCCTCCGTAACCTGCTCTATCAAGTTCGGATTCTAAGAATTCATCAATTTTTGTCCTTTTGAGACCTTCTGTAACAAAATCTTTTTCTATCATAGACTTAAGCCTCCATTAAAACTATTTGTATGTGAGTAGTAGGTGTATTAAATGGAGTCACTCTTCCAAATGCTCTTGGAATTGCACCTCTAATAACCATTCCTCTATGACTGGATATATGTTCAATTTTAAGATTTTCAATATCCATTCCTTTGTATTCTGCATTTGCTTCAGCATTTTCTAAAACTTTTAAAACTGCTGCAGCTGCTTTAACAGGATATCTTCCAGCAGTCCAACCTTTTAAACCTTTTCTGTGACCAACTTTTTTGTTGTGTCTTTTGAAAGGAACTGCTTGTTTCATATCAATAACATCATTTAAGTAATTTTTAGCTTTTTGAACATCCATTCCTCTAATTGCACTGCAAATATCTACACAGTGTTTAGGGGAAACTTTAAGAGATCTAGCCATAGCACGAGCAATTTGTTTTTCATTATCTTCTTCTTCATTATAAGCATATTTTCTAGCCATGTTAAAAATCTCCTTATTTCAATGGTACAAACATAGATGATCTAGTTGCTCCCATACCTGGGTCACCATGTTGAACTCTTTGTCTTGTAGGTGCAAATTCACCAAAGTAACATCCAATCATTTCAGGAATAATTGTAACTTCAACAAAATTATGACCATCATATATTCCAAAGGTAGTGCCAACCATTTCAGGAAGTACAATCATATCTCTACAGTGAGTTCTGATAACAACTGGCCTACCATCTTTTTTACCTTCTTTATTTAATTTTCTCATTTTATCTAAGACAATTTGTTGTCTTGGTAAAAATCCTCTTTTTAAAGATCTTCTTTGTCTTGCTGGTAATAATTGAATAAAATCTTCTAAAGACATTTCTTGTAATTCTTCTAAAGTGTATCCACGATATTTATATATTTTTCTAGCCAAAGTGATACCTCCTTCATCTATCTCCTTTTACCTGTACGTTTAGCAGCAATAGAACCAACTTTTCTTCCTGGTGGTGCATGTCTTGAAATAGTAGTAGGACGTCCTGGGTGTTGTCTGTTACCTCCTCCATGAGGGTGGTCTACAGCATTCATTGCAACTCCTCTAACGGTCATCATCTTCTTACCTTTAGCTTTAAGTAAATGCCATCTATTACCTGCTTTAAGGAATGGTTTTTCTTTTCTTCCTCCACCAGCAACAATACCTATACTTGCACGGCATTTAGGGTTGAAAGATTTTAATTCACCAGATGGTAACTCAATAACAGCTTTATCTGAATCATGAGTAATTAAGGAAGCATAAGTTCCAGAAGATCTTACAAATCTTCCACCATCACCAGGTCTATTTTCAATATTATAAACTGGAGTACCTTCAGGAATCTCTGCAAGTGGTAAAGTATTACCAAAACTAATTCGTGCATAAATACCACATTCAATTTCATCATTAACTTGAATACTTTCAGGAGCTAAAATGAATTTTTGTTCTCCATTTTCAAATTTAACTTTAGCAATAGGTGCAGTCCTAGCAGGATCGTGAATAATGTCAGTAACGATTCCTTTTAAACTACCTTCTTTTTCAATATTATCGTAAGCTCTATATTGGATTTTATCTTTGAATCTGTGAGAAGCTACACGATGAGGTGGATTTCCTCTACCTCTTCTTTGATGTATTAATCGTTTTCCCATTCAAATTCCTCCTTAGAATAC
>CAYQMW010000110.1:0-7125 GCA_964418715.1 uncultured Methanobrevibacter sp.
TCTGTTTTATATTAAAAAAATTTTTAATTTTATTTAATTATATTATATAATTAAATTTTTTATTATTGTCTTTAATTTTTTTATTTTCATTTATTCATTTATTTCTTTAATCTCTTTAATTTTCTATTATTTTCTTTTTATAAGTAAATACTTTAAAAATTAATAGAGATTGTTTCCAATACCAATTTGATAGTAGGTAAATCCTAAATCATTGAGTTTTTCAGGATTGTACTGGTTTCGACCATCAAATATTACTGGATTTTTAAGTAATTCATTAATTTCTCCAAAATCAGGAGTTCTAAACTCTTTCCATTCAGTAACAAGTACCATAGCATCTGCATCTTTTATAGCATCACTTTTATTATTACAGTAAATTACACTTTCATTATCTTTAAGGTACTTTTCTTTTGCCTCGTCAATTGCTTTTGGATCATATGCTTGAACAACTGCCCCTCTTTTTGTAATTTCTTCAATAAGAGTAATGGAACTTGCTTCTCTCATATCATTAGTGTTAGGTTTAAATGATAAACCCCAAACCCCAAATACAAGCCCTGTTAAATCTTCACCAAAATGATCTACAATCTTTCTAACTAAGGATAATTTTTGATTAAAGTTAACATCTTCAATTGCTTTTAAAAGTTTTGCATCTAGTCCGTTTTCATCTGCAATACTAATTATTCCTTGAACATCTTTTGGGAAACAGCTTCCACCATATCCACATCCTGCATGTAAGAAATGACTACCTATACGTTTATCTGTTCCAATTCCAATACGAATATCTTCAATATTTGCACCGGTCTTTTCACAGATATTTGCCATTTCATTCATAAATGAGATTCTAGATGCAAGCATAGCATTAGCAGCATATTTGGTTAGTTCTGCACTTCTAATACTCATGAAATGAATATTACGGGTTGTATCTGCAAATGGTTCATATAAATCTTCCATAACTTGCCTGCAGCATTTTTCATCAAAACCAAGAATAATCCTGTCTGGAAGCATACAATCATTTACAGCATTTCCTTCTTTTAAAAATTCAGGATTTGAAATCATTTTAAAATCAAAAGATTCTCCTCTTTTAGATAATTCTTCATTAATGATTCCTTTAACTTCATCGGAAGTTCCAACTGGAACAGTTGATTTAATTACAACATAACAATCATGATTCATATATTGTCCGATTTCTTTTGCAACATTACGTACATAGGTTAAATTACAACTTCCGTCTTCATTCATTGGAGTTCCAACAGCAATAAAGTAAATATCTGAATTTTCAAGTGAAGTTTTTGTATCAGTTGTAAAGGTAATGTCTCCTCTTTTCTGATTTTCAATAACCAAATCAGTAAGTTGAGGTTCATATATTGGAATAATTCCATTTTTAAGGTTATTTATAATCTTTTCATTAACATCTACACAATAAACATGATTTCCCATTTCAGCAAAACATGTTCCAGTAACAAGACCTACATAACCTGTTCCAATAACTGTTAATTTCATATTAATACCTGTTAAATTTTCTAAATTATAATTTTTGTAAATTTTTATTATTTTTCAGTAATTTTGAAATAAAAGAATAATTAAATTAATTTTTTTATAGTTTTTAGATTAATTTAGATTAATTTAAAGTTTTTACAAATAAAAATAAATAAAAATTAAAATTAAAAATAAAATAATAATATTCTTATATAAGTAAATAAATGTATTTATATATTATTTATAGATTAATATTAAAAAAATTAATTTAAATAAAACTTATTTTTAAAATAGTTTTCAATTATTTAATCTTATTATAATCTTTTAAAAGAATTGTTTTTTAATAATTTTTAATATTTATCTATAATTCTATTTTTAAAATAATTGGGGTCAGTATTTAAATATTTACCTATCAATTAAAAAAATAATAGAGATTTATAATTTTAAATACTCATCAAGAGCATCTTTATAATCTCTTAGTTCTGTAAATCCATTTTCAATCCATTTTTCATGGGATAATACTGAATAATGTGGCCTGGTTGCTGCAGCTGCAAACTCCTCAGAGCTAACCGGATTAACTTCAACATCAATACCTTTCTTTTCAAATATTAATTTTGCATAATCATACCATGTAGTACTTCCTTTATTTGTAACATGGTATATTCCATATTTATCAGACTTTACTACTTCTGCTATTGCCTGTGAAATGTCAACTGTAAATGTTGGTGAACCTTTCTGATCTATTACAACTTTTAAACTGTCATGTTCTCCTGCAAGTTCTAACATCTTTTCAATAAAGTTAGGTCCATTTTTACCATATAACCATGCTGTTCTTAAAATAAAGTATTTATCTAAAATTTCCTGAATATACTCTTCTCCCTGAAGTTTACTTTTTCCATAAACTGATTCTGGTCCAAGTTCATCATCTTCACGTAAAGGACGTGTTTTATCTCCTTTAAAAACATAATCTGTACTTATATGGATTAGGGTTCCATCAATTTCTTTTGTTGCAAGTGCTAGGTTTTTAACTGCCTGGCCGTTTAACTCATAGGCCCAGTCTATTTGACTTTCACATCCATCAACATCAGTCATAGCAGCACAATTAACAATAACATCAGGTTTATAACTTTTGAATTTTTTTAAAACATCATCGTAGTTTGTTATATCTAAAGTTTTATGATTGGTTATGATTAAATCTTCATCTTCAAGTGTCCTACAAAGGTCAGTACCTAACATTCCCTCTGCACCTGTTATTAATATTTTCATTAGTTCACCACATTAGTTTTTTATTTATTTATTTTTTAAATATACTTTTTTTATAAAATTTAAAGTATGAAAATATTGATTTTAATTTCACTTTCAAATTTAGTAAAAAATATATGAATAGATTAACATATACAATTATAATTTGTAAGGGATAAATAATAAATTTATAAGATTATATCTACTTTAATATAAATTAATCTCAAGTTTTTGAGATTTAGTTTTAGATGTATTTAGTCAGGTTTACTGTAAATTATTTATTTAAGATTTTTGGAGGCTTATAATGAAAGTATGTGTAATAGGTCAGGGATATATTGGACTTCCAACTGCAGCACTATTTGCAAAACATAATTGTGATGTTATTGGGGTTGATATAAATAAAGAAATGATTGATGATTTAAATAAGGGTATTGTACATATTGAAGAGCCAGGTATTAGTGAAAGTATTAACAATGCTATTGGCGAAGGCAGATACCATGCATCCCTAAAACCTGAGGAGGCAGATGTTTTTATTATAACAGTTCCAACGCCATATATTGTTGAAAATCTTAGCTGTGATTTAAGTTATGTTATAAATGCATGTGAATCTATTGTAGATTACATTAAAAAAGGTAATACCATTATTATTGAATCTACTATTGCACCAGGTTCAACTGAAGACAGTATAAAACCAATACTTGAAAAATCAAATTTAAAGGTAGGTAGTGATATTTATCTTGCACATTGTCCTGAGAGAGTTCTTCCAGGTCAAATAATGTATGAACTTGTAAATAATAATAGAATCATTGGCGGTGTAACAGAAGCATGTACTGAAAAAGCAGCTGAAGCATATGGAATTTTTGTTAAAGGTAAACTTTTAAAAACAGAAGCTAAAACTGCAGAGTTATCTAAATGTATGGAAAACACATTTAGAGATGTTAATATTGCACTTGCAAATGAACTTACAAAAATCTGTGCTAAAATCGGTGTAAATGCATTAGATGTTATTGAACTTGCAAATCAACATCCTCGTGTAAATATTCACAATCCAGGTCCTGGTGTTGGAGGCCATTGTCTTGCAATAGATCCATACTTTGTATATTCTAAAGCACCTGATGAAGCTAAAATAATCAAACTTTCAAGAGATACTAATAATAGCATGCCTCTTTTTACATCTGATAAGACAAAACTAATTATTCAAAAACATACAAGAGAATATAAACCTAAGATTGCTATTTTAGGTGTATCATATAAAGGTAATACTGGAGATACAAGAGAATCTCCTGCATTTGAAATCATCTCTAATCTTGAAAAAGAAGGTTATACTGTAAGTATACATGATCCTCATGTTGTTGGTGATAAATTCTTATCACTTGATGAGACGCTTCAGGATGCATCAATTGCACTTATACTTGCAGACCACGATGAATTTAAACAGATGGATTATAACGTGTTTAGCCAGAAGATGAAAAATCCGATAATATTTGATACTAAAAATATTATTAAAGATACACCTGATGATATAAAACTATTTAACTTCGGTAATCTGTATAAAATTTAAATAAAACGATTAAATAGGTTTCAATTATTTGAATATAATTTAATTAGATTTTAATATATTAATAGATTTAATTAATAGTGAATTTATAAAACCATTTTTTTTCTGCTTTTTTTTTATTTTTTCTTATTTTTTTTTATAAAATTTTTTATTTTTTTTTAAAATTATTTTTTCAAATTTTGAAAAATTTCATATAATATAACTTACTTTTATTTATTAAAAAAATAATATATTATTATAATATAAAATTTTTATATTAATTTTATTTATAAAAACTAATTAATAAGATGAATTTAGAAAATTTTTTTTAACTGAAATCATTTTAAAATTAAAAATTCAATTAATTAATTGGTTAAAAATAAATTTGATATTTAATACTTAATTAATATTTAATTAGTATCTAATTAATGTTTATTTAAGATTATTATTTATTTATATGATTAAATATTTAAAATAAATAATTATTATAAAATATTATTATAAAATTATTCTATTTAAAACGTTATGGAGAAGAAAAAATATGTCAATGACAATGTCTGAGAAGATATTAGCTAGAGCTTCCGGTAAAGATAAAGTTGAAGCTGGAGAAATTGTAATGGCTAATATTGATATAGCTATGGTTCATGATTTAACCGGTCCTCTTGCAGTAAAAGGATTTGAAGAAATAGGTACTGATAAAGTATGGGATAAAGATAAAATCGTTGTTCCATTTGACCATCAGGTACCTGCTGATTCAATTGATTCTGCAAATAACCATATTTTAATGAGAAAATTTGTAAAAGAACAAAATATTACTAATTTTTATGATGTAAATCAAGGTGTATGTCATCAAGTTCTTCCAGAACTTGGTCATGTAAGGCCAGGGGAAGTAATTGTTGGTGCTGATTCACATACCTGTACTTATGGTGCATTAGGTACTTTTGCAACTGGTATTGGTTCTACTGATATGGCAATGGTATTTGCAACTGGTAAATTATGGTTTAAAGTACCTGAAACTATAAGATATGAAGTTACTGGTGATTTAAAAGAAAACACTTCTGCAAAAGATGTAATTTTAAATATTATTGGTACTGTTGGAGCAGATGGTTCTACATATAAGGCATGTGAATTTGTAGGTCAAACTATAAGTGATTTTGACATGTCTGATAGAATGGTTTTATCAAACATGACTATTGAAATGGGTGGAAAAGTAGGTTTATGTGAAGCAGATAATAAAACTGACGCATATCTTAAAGGTAGAACTGATAAAGCTTATCAAGGTTTTGTATCTGATAAGGATGCAAACTATGAGACTATTGAATTTGATGTAAGCAATCTTGAACCACAGGTAGCATGTCCTCATCATGTAGATAATGTAAAACCTGTTAGTGAAGTATCAAAACCAGTAGATCAGGTATTTTTAGGTTCATGTACTAATGGTAGAATTGAAGATATGAGAGATGCAGCAAAAATATTAAAAGGAAATAAAGTTGCTGATGGAACTAGAATGCTTGTTATACCAGCATCAAAAGAAGTATACACTCAATGTTTAGATGAAGGATTAATCAGAATATTTGTTGATGCAGGTGCACTTGTAACAAATCCATGTTGTGGTCCATGTCTTGGTGGACATGTAGGTCTTATTGGACCTGATGAGGTAAGTCTTTCAACATCTAATAGAAACTTTAAAGGAAGACAAGGAAGTCCTGAAGGTGAAGTATATTTATCATCTGCAAAAGTTGCAGCAGCTTCAGCTATTAAAGGAGAAATATCCTTACCTGAATAAATTTATTAATTAATCTATAGAGGTTATAATATGGAAGGAAAAGTATGGAAATTTGGAAATGATATTGATACTGATGTTATTTTACCTGGAAGATATTTAATCTATAATGATGAAGAAAACTTATCTAAGCATTGTATGGAAGGTTTAGATGCTGATTTTGATAAAAAAGCACAAAAAGGAGATGTTATTGTAGGGGGAACTAATTTCGGTTGTGGGTCTTCAAGAGAACATGCACCAATGGCAATTAAAGGTTTAGGTATTAGTGCTGTTGTTGCAGAATCCTTTGCAAGAATCTTCTACCGTAATGCATGTAATATTGGTGTTCCTCTTGTAGAAGCTCCTGGAATTACTGATAAAGTATCTGAAGGAGAAACAATTAACATTGATTTAGAAAAAGGTATTATTAAAACTGAATCTGGTGAAGAAATAGAATTTAAAAAATTACCTCCATTTATGTTAAATATTTTAAATAATGGTGGATTAATACCTTGGATTAAAAACAATCCTGATTTATAATATTAAATCTTTATTTAAATTATTAAATCAATATTAAATTTATAAAAACAAAATTTAAATTTTTAAATTAATATTAAACTTATAAAAACAATATAAAACTTTTAAAATAATATTGAATTTATAAAAATAATAATCGAAGTGATAAAATGTATGAAATTGCTGTTATTCCTGGTGATGGAATTGGAAAAGAAGTAATGGAAGCTGCTATCAATATTCTTGATGGTTTAGATGTAGAATTTAATTTTTCATATGCTGATGCTGGAGATGATTGTCTTGAAGCAACTGGGGTTGCTCTTCCTGATGAGACTCTTGAACTTGTTAAACAATCAGATGCATGTTTATTCGGTGCTGCTGGAGAGTCTGCTGCAGATGTAATTGTAAAACTTAGACAATCATTAAAATTATTTGCTAATTTAAGACCTGTAAAATCTTATCCTGGTACTAAAGCTTTATTTGATGACTTGGACATTATGATTGTACGTGAAAATACTGAAGGTTTATATAAAGCAGATCAAGAAGAAGAAACTGAAGACGGTGCAATTGCAAAAAGGATTATTACAAGAGAAGCAGA
>CAYQMW010000111.1:0-7100 GCA_964418715.1 uncultured Methanobrevibacter sp.
TACAAAAACTATTTATATTATCAATAAAACATATTATAATTAATATAAATTTATAATAAAATTTTTTATTAACTTGTATTAAAAATTCTATATTATAAAAATTATTTAAATCTAATATTAATTATATTATTATTGATGTGGTGAAAAAATGGTAGAAATTTCCAGACTCCGTGATTTAGATATATATACAGTTCAAGGGAAATATGTTGGAAGAGTAGAAGATGTTGTTTTAAACATCCGTTTAGGTTCAGTTTCAAAATTAGTAATAAGGGCATTAGAACCTGAGAAAAATAAACAAGTTGGATTAAAAGGTCTTTTAAAAGGCAGTTTCCAAATGATGCCTGAAGAAGATGAATTAAGATCTTTCCAAGAAGGTTTACTTACTATTGGTTTTGATAAAGTATCTGCTATTGGAGATATTATGTTAATTAATGCTCCTGAATCAAGACGTCAAGTTCCAAATCAAAACCCAAATGTTCCAGGTGAAGCTCCAGTAAATCCGGAAATTCCTCCTGAAACAATTCCAAATCGTGACATGCCCGGGGCATAGTTTTCATTGTTTTTTAATAAACTTTGTTGGATTATAAGTATTTTTTTAAGTTCAACAGAGTAATAATTTTTAATTTTTAAATTTAAAAATTAATTTAATTCATTTATTATTTTTAACTAATTTTCTATATTGCTTATTGGATTAGACTATTTTCTCTAAGTCTAATCTACTGAAATTTAAAAACAAATTGAAGTTTAAATAAATTTTCTAATTTTTTAATTGAGGTATAATCTTATTATAATGGAAAATATTATTTAAAATAAAAATCGAGTAAAAATTATTATTAAGATAAGTTAAATGATAATAAAAAGTGTGATAAAATGATAGTTGGAATACTTGGTTGTGGTGCTATCGCTAATTTGATTGTTCAACATGTAAACTCAGATAATACTGATATTGAAATTAAATATTTCTATGATAGGGATGGTGAGAGGGCTGAAAATCTTGCAAGTATTGCAGGAGGTATAGCCGTATACAATTTGGAAGATATGTTGGATAAAGTTGATCTGGTTTTAGAAGCAGCATCTCAGGAATCAGTTCGCCAGTCTGCACTTCAAATTATTGAAAGTGGTACTGATATGATTTCTATGAGTGTTGGGGCTTTAATGGATGATGATTTAAGAAATGAATTAAGTAAAGCCGCAAAAAAATATAATACTACTATTTATGCACCTTCCGGTGCTGTAAGTGGTATTGACGGTATAAAGGCTGCATCTGTAATGGGGATAGAAAATATTACATTAACTACCCGTAAATCTCCAAAATCCTTAGGAAGAGAAATTACAGAAGAGGAGATATTATTTGAAGGTAAGGCTCACGAGGCTGTTAAAGAGTTTCCAATGAATATTAATGTTGCAGCATCATTGTCTCTTGCAAGTAATATGGATATTGATGTTAAAATTATAGTGGATCCTAAAGTTAGTCAAAATGTCCATGAAGTTGAAGTAAGAGGTAGTTTCGGTCAACTTAAAACAACAACAATGAATTTCCCATGTACTGCAAACCCTAAGACCAGTATGTTAGCTGCTCTTTCAGCTATTAAATTACTTAGAAGTTTAGATGAGCATTTCATTATTGGAACATAAGGAAATTTTACTTTAAACTTTGAATTTTCTTTTCAAAGAGAACTTAAAATAAGTAAAATATATTATAAATTAATAATTAAAAAATTATACAATTATAAAAATTTTCATTTATTATAATTTTCACTAAACATAATATTGTGATTTTATTTAGGTGTAAATATGAATAAAAACATGAAAGAATTTGAGATTTATTCTAATTTAAAGGTTTCAAAAACCAATCCTGTCATTATCAGATTAGACGGACGTAATTTTCACAGTTTATCATCTGATTTAGAATTTGTTAAGCCATATGATGCTCGTTTTGCAAAAGCAATGAGTGGAGTATGTTCTGATATTTTTAAGGAATTTTCACCACTTTTCATTTATTCATTCTCTGATGAGATTAGTATTTTACTTAATGAAATACCATTTAACGGAAGGGTTGAAAAGATTGATTCTGTATTTGCAAGTATGGCTTCAAGTTCCTTAACAAGCCGTCTTCAAAAGGAATATAATATTGATAATGATAAATTATTTGATATTGATGAAGCAAATGCTGATTTTGAAAGATTTAAAAGCATTATGGGTATAAAAGAAGATAATTCAAAAGGTGAGTTTTTAACCTACAGAAAACCAATATCTTTTGATTCAAGAATTATACCAATATCTTATGAAGAAATTCCAGGATACTTTAAATGGAGACAGGACGAATCCTGGAGAAACTGTATTAATAGTTATGGTATTTGGGCACTCAAAAGTGAATATCCTGCTGATGTTGCAGCAAGTAAATTATTTGGTTTAGGTTTAAATGAAATTAAGGAAATTTTAGATGAAAAAGGAATTCATTTTGATGAGATAGATACCTGGAAGAAGAGAGGTTTTGCAGTATATAGAAACATTAATACAATTAAAAAGTATGATAGAGAATTGGATGAAAATGTTGTTGAAAAACATAAATACGTATATAGGGATTTTGGACTTCCTAAGTTTGACAGACAGTTCTTTATTAAAAAAGAGATTATTGAAGACAAATAATTGAATAAATTCTATTATTTTTTTAATAATTTTCATTTTATAATAATTTTTATTTTTTAATTAATTAATCAATTTTTCATTATTTTTAATTATTTAAGCAAAAAATTTAATTCAGTTTTTAATTTTAATCAATTAAGCAAAAATTTATAAATTAATTTAATCTAATAGGTGAAATCATGGGTTTATTTTCAAATATTTTTAAATCTAAAGACAATAATGATGGCTTCTTTAACAAGGTTTGTGTTGATAAGGGAGTACTTGATTCAGTTATTTTTTATGCAAAAGAAGCTTATCCTCATGAATTTTTATCACTATTAGATGGTACTATAAAAAATAATGTATTGTATATTACAGGTCTTATTTTTATTCCAGGTGAAACCTCAGATACCGGTGCAGTCTTACATTACGATCAGGTCCCTCCAAATATCAGATATTATGGTTCTGTCCATTCTCATCCAGGTCCAAGTAACCGTCCTTCAGATGCAGATTTAGAAACATTCTCTAAAAGAGGGGTTTTCCATATGATTGTTAAATTACCATATGCTTATGAAAACTTCCAGGGATATGATGGTAGTGGTAATCCATTGGATTTTGAAATAGGTGATTTTTCACATATTAAAACTGGTGAACCCTCCATTGATGATTTCTTTGATGAAGATGATTTTCTTGATGATGATGAGGTCTTCTCAGATGAAGATGAAGAGTTTTTAGACAGTTTTGATAAGAAAGATAAAAGAACTAATTATAATGAGTTCTCAAAGCATTATAATCAAAGTGGTCATATACCAAATCCTGTAAGTCCTGATATGGAAAGGTTAATTGCAAATCCATTTGTTATTAATCTTAATGATTTGGATGAGGAAAACACTGTTTACATAACTCCTGAGGAAGCTAAAAATGGTATTACTCTTAATCTGACTCCAGGTCAACCTATTCCTAGAATCGTTATAACCAATGATAAAAGTAAAATTAAAAATGAAAAGAAAAATAATGATTCTGAGGAATTTTAATATTGTTCATAATAATCTTTTAAATTAAATATCTTCATTTTTTAGAAAGTCTTTAATGTTAAGATGGATTATGCCCTCATCGGAAAAGTCAAAATTATCTGTTGTTATAAGATATTTTTGAAAATTATCTTTAACTTTTTTAAGTGATTTAATTTCTCTTTTGTAGGTTTTATCATCTTTTACACTTTCTGAGACTTGAACATATATTTTTTTCTTAAATTTACGCCCAATAAAATCAATTTCTAGATTATTTATCTCACCAACACTTACACTATAACCCCTTCTACGTAGTTCATTATAAACTACTGTTTCTAATATTTGACCATAATTTCTTTTATTTTCATTGAGTAATGTATAAAAAGCAGTATCTGCTACATAATATTTTTCCAAATATTTTAATTTTTTCTTGACTGTCACATCTTCCCTCTTACACTTTGACATAACCATAGAGTTTAGGATATGCTCATTATATTTTATCAATGTTTTGACAGAAATGGATTGAGAATCTCGTTTTATACTTTTATTATCTTCTTTAAGATATTTGGATATTGAATTTGCAGAATATAATTGTCCGGTATTACTTATAAGAAAGTCTAATAATCTATATAATAAGTCAATATCCTGTATTTTACTTCTTTCTAATATATCATGTAAAACTATAGATTCATAAGCAGAATTAATGTAATTCTGTTTAGATTCTTCATCTTTATATTGTAATAATCCTGGAAGTCCACCATATTCTAAGTATTCATCAAAAAGTTTACTTTCATACTCTAAACTTATATTTTCTTTGAGTATTTTTTTATGGTATTCTAATATTTCCTTAAATGAAAATGGATATAATTCTAATTTTACGAATCTGCCACTTAGATTAGTTGCAAGTTCTCCAGATAAGATTTTAGAATTTGAACCAGTTACATATAAATCACAATTATAATCAACAAGATATGAGGCAATACTCTCTTCCCAACCATTTACTCTTTGAATTTCATCAAATAAAATATAATACTTTCCATTGTCCTTATTAATTAGGGATTTAATTATTTCGTCTAACTGTTCATCATTTCTAATTTTACGATACTTTCCAGATTCAAATGATATATAGATAATATTTTTATCATTTATGCCCTTGTTTTTTAACTCTTCTATTATTGCTCTTAAAAAATATGTTTTACCTGAGCGACGAAGACCTGTAATTAATTTAATTTCATTTGTATCCATTAATTTTCTTATTTTATTGAGATAATATTCTCTTTTTAACATTATACTCACCATAATCTTAATAAATCCATATAAATCTAGGAAACACTTTTTATTTTTTTTATCATTTTATGTATTTGAGGAATAATTATTATAAGTTAATTATATTTATGTATTGTAGGGAATAATATTTATATTTTTAGTAAATTTATATACTTGAGGAAATAATTTTTATATTTTTCTTGTATTTATGTACTTGAGGAAATAAAATTTATAATTTTCATCATGATTTTATTTAAAATATATATTTTACAAATTAATAGAAAATTTATTTAAAAAATCTAAATATTCTTTAAAATATAATATGATAAATAATAGGGTATTTAATTAAGTATTTGGGAAAAATATCCTAAAAACAATAAATGATAAAAAAAATAAATCATTCAAGGTAATTAAGTAAATTAAATAAAATAAGTAAAATTAGTAAAATAATTAAAATTTAAAAAATAAAAAATAGTAAATTGTTTTAAAATTTATAAAACAATTTTTACAGCGTCATGAACATTTTCAAGTTCACTTAATTCTTTTAAGATATTCTCAGGGATTTCATGATCTACAGTTAAAATCATAACTGCATTTCCACCGATGGTATCTCTACCAATTTGCATAACACCAACATTAATATTAGCTTCACCTAATTTGGTACCTATGGTGCCAATGGTTCCTGGAACATCTTTATATCTTGCAATGAACATATGTCCTTCAGGTTTAACATCAACCCAATATCCATTTACTTTTAAGATTTTTGGTTCATGAAGAACAGTTCCTTCAGCAGAGAATTCGTCGCTTTCAGTTTTACCAACAACTTTAACGAATGATTCATAACCTTTACCGTCTTTTCTAATACCTTCAGTTACTTGTACGCCTCTACTTTCAGCAACAGCAGGTGCATTTACAACAGTTACAGGACTACTTAAAACAGGATTTAAAATTCCTTGCAAGACAGTTCTTGTATATATTTCCTTGTTTGAAAGTTCAGAGATTTCCCCACCATAAATTACAGAAACTTCTTTAATTTGACCATTAATGGATTGGGAAATGAAACCACCTAATTTTTCACATAAGTCTAAGTATTTTCCAGATTCTTTAAAGCCGGAATTGTCCATACGTGGCATGTTTAAAATATTATTAGGGGTTTTACCTTCAAATAAATCTGCAATTTCATCTGCAATAATAATTGCTGCACCTTTTTGTGCTTCATTAGTGGAAGCTGCAATATGAGGAGTACATACAATATTGTCAAGTTCCATTAATTTACTTTCTTCAGGAGGTTCATTTTCATATACATCAAGTGCTGCTCCTCCAATTTTATTTTCCTTAAGTGCAACATATAATGCATCTTCATCAATGATTCCACCACGAGCACAATTTATTATAATACAGTTTTCTTTCATAATTTCAAATTGCTCTGTGGAAATTAAATGATTAGTTTCAGGGGTAAGTGGTACATGAATTGTTATTACATCTGCTTTTTTAAGTACGGTGTCTAAATCAGTTAATTCTACACCCATATTATCTGCAACTTCTGAAGGTAAGTATGGATCATATGCAATTGCACCCATATCAAATGCCTGACATCTGGAGACTACTTGTGAACCTATTCTACCCATTCCAATAACACCAAGGGTTTTACCTTTAAGTTCCATACCTTTAAATAATTTTTTCTCCCATTTACCTTCTTTAGTTGATTTATCTGCAATTGATATTTTACGTGCAACAGATAACATAAGTCCCATAGTATGTTCTGCTACAGTAACTGAAGTTGATTCTGGCGCATTTACAACCATAATTCCTTTTTTGGTTGCAGCTTCTAAATCCACATTATCTACACCAACACCAGCTCTTGCAATAATTTTAAGATTATCAGCTGCTTCAATAATGTCTGAAGTCATTTTAGTTCTACTTCTAATTGCTATTCCATCATATTCTTTAATGGTATTTTTTAATTCTTCAGGAGTAATAGAAGTATCTACAACTACTTCTGCTACTTCTTCAAGTCTATCAATACCTTCTTGATCTATTGCATCAGCAACAAGTACTTTCATCCTTTCACCTAGTTTAAATAATTCTAAAATTTATATAAAAATGAATTTTTAGTTAATTTATAAAATAAAATCTATATAAATAAATTTTTATTAAATTAATAATTTTATTAATAATTGAATTATGAATTAATAAAAT
>CAYQMW010000112.1:0-3005 GCA_964418715.1 uncultured Methanobrevibacter sp.
CCTTGGATTCTAATACAGTATCTTAGATTCTCCTGAAATGCTGCCACCTTCGCAAATAAATAAAGACAAACAACCATTTTGTTGAGCTCTCCATGGAGGATTTAATGACATTAATGAAATCTACTATCTAATTACTATATATTCTAGTTCTTTTCTATTATTTTTTAAATAAATCTATTTAGAATAAAAATAAAATAAAATAAATTTATTTTATAAGTTTTCTAAACAAAATCTAATTTGATAAAAAAAGCTGAATAAAAATTAAAATAATAAGAGAAATTATAATTATTTATATAAAATATGCATTTTTTTTATTATTTTTAAAAAAAAATTCAATTCACTATAATTAATCAAATAAAAATAAATAAAAAAAAGAAATAATTCTGATAATAAATAAAAATTAGATATAAAAATAAAAATAAAAAAAAGTTTATAAATTATAAACCTCATCAGATGGTACTACTCTAATAGACTTGTCTTTTAAAACATTTATAAGCAAATCTAAATCATGAGTACATAATAATAACATAGCTTTATCAGAATCCTCATGAGTAAATGCATAGAGATAATCTAGGTTAATGTCATTATCATTTAAGATTTTCAAAACTGAGGATAATCCTCCAGGAACATCATCTAATTCAACAGCAATAGCTGGAGAAATTTTAATAGTGTAATTATTTTCCTCTAATATTTCCTGACCTTTATCAGGATCATCTACAATTAATCTTAAAATACCAAATTCAGATGTATCAGCAAGTGAGAGTGCACGAATGTTAATATTATTTTCAGCAAGTATATTTAATACCTTATATAATCTTCCTTTTTGATTAGTTAAAAATATTGAAAGTTGTTTTATTTTTTCCATATAAATCACAGCTTTTGATTTTATAAATATTAAATTAAATAAAAATTTTCCATAATTAATGTAAATTACGTTTATCAATTACTCTTACAGCTTTTGCTGTACTACGTGGAATGGATTTAGGTTCTACAAGTGTTACTTTAACTTTAATACCTACCTCATTTTTTATATAATCAGCAATTTTTTCACGAATATTTACAAGTTCTGTAACATCATCTGAGAAAAATTCAGGTGCCGCTTCAACTTTAACTTCAATTTCATCTAAAGTATCTGGACGAGTTACAATAACTTGATAATGAGGCTCAACCTCAGCAACTTTTAGTAATGCCTTTTCAATTTGTGAAGGGAATACTGCAACACCTTTAACTTTAATCATATCATCAGTTCTACCAGTTATTCTCTCCATTCTACAGAAAGTTCTACCACATTCACATGGAGTATAATCCAATGCAGTAATATCTTTTGTTCTAAATCTAATAATAGGCATACCTTCCCTTTCAATATTAGTTAAAACAAGTTCACCATGAGTACCTTCAGGTAATTGTTTACCTGTTTTAGAATCAATTATTTCAGGATAATAGAAATCTTCTGCAATATGAAGACCATTTTGTTTGTGGCATTCAACACCTACACCAGGACCCATCATTTCAGTTAGTCCATAAATATTATATGCAGGTACACCAAAGGTTTCCTGAAGTCTCTGACGCATCTCTTCAGTCCAAGCTTCTGAACCAAAACCAATAACATTAAGACCAATATCTTCTGGATTAAAACCTTCTTCTTTTGCTACCTCACCAATATATAAACCATAAGAAGGAGTGACAATTAAACAGGTAGTTTCAAAATCTTTCATAAGTTCTATCTGGCGACGAGTTTGTCCAGTTGATATAGGTACAACAGTAGCACCTATCTTTTGAGCACCATAATGAACTCCAAAACCACCTGTAAATAAACCATAACCATGAGTATTTTGAACAATATCCTTTGAACTAATTCCCCAATCTGTTAATCCGCGAGCAAGAAGTTCTGACCAGTTATCTATATCTTTTTTAGTATAGCCACTAACAACTGGTTTACCTGTAGTTCCACTAGATGAGTGAATTTCAACGATTTCATCAGTACTAACAGCAAACATACCAAAAGGATATGATTCTCTTAAATCATCTTTAGTAGTAAAAGGTAATTTTTCAATATCTGCTAAAGATTGAATATCTTCTGGAAATACTTCACATTCAGTGTATTTCTTATTATAGTATGGAATTTTTTCAAATGCATATTTTACAGTTTTTTGCAATTTTTTAAGCTGCATTTCATTAATATCTTCTCTTTCCATACATTCTGCCTTTTCATCCCAAAACATTATAAAACCTTTATCTTTTTTAATAATAAAAAATTCTTATTCTTGAATAATATTAAACTATTTAATATATATTATTTTTAAATTAAAAACTTATCTATTAAAATTGTATTAACCTAATTTAAAATAATTAAATTAAAGAACTTAGATTTAAAATAAATTTTATAAAAAAATCAATTTATAAATTCTTTAAATATTCAAGACTTTTCAATATGGATTCTTTGGTATTAACCTCTATAACATATACTCCATCATAATTATTTGATTCATAGGTGTCAAAAATTGTTTTAAAGTCTATATTACCATCACCAAGAGCTAAATGAGTATCGTCATCAGCCAAATTATCATGAGCATGGATATGTTTTACAATTGGCAAATACATATCACTAGCAGCATATTTCATTGTATTTGCATGACCAATATCTAAACACATGCTTAAATCATTTTCTATTAAAAATTCACTTAAATCTTTTAATTTTTTATAGGTAAAACCATCTATATTAGGCATATTTTCAAATACGGCAGTTACACCTAAATCATTAGCAAACTCTCCAATTTCAATCATTGAATCCTTATTTATCTCGTCTATTTTTTCCAATAAATCACCGCCTAAAAAAGGAACCTTACCAGGATGAACAACAACAGTGTCTATATCCAATTCATTAGCCAGTTCAAATGAATAGAAAATCTCTTTTATTGACCCATTTCTAATTGCAGGATTTAATGATGCAATATTAATATCAATTATCGGGAGCGCAGAATTCCTGAATAATGTTCAGCTGGCAG
>CAYQMW010000112.1:3015-7017 GCA_964418715.1 uncultured Methanobrevibacter sp.
AATCTCTTTTCGTGACCCATTTCTAATTGCATGAGTTAATGTTGCAATATTCATATCACTTATCGTACAATGAATTGTGTATTTAAGATTATAACTATTTAATATATCCTCATCAACTAAACGTGATGGATAATCATGAAGTAATTCTACATATTCTATTTTATTTTCTTCATAAAAATCCAAATTATCCGTTACTCCATCTTTAAATGTTGCAAGGGTGGAAGCACCTATTTTCATTATTTCACCTTAATCTTTTCTCTAATATAATATTATTATTTTTATTATAAATATTAATAATATCCAACATATAATTTTAAAATTTAAGCTATAAAAAATAAAAAAATAAAATAAAAAGTATTAAGACAATCACTGAAGAAATATGATTAATTTTCACGATAAATAGCAGTTACAGGAAAACCAAACTCGTCTGCTTCAAGTATACGTTTTCCAACATCAATAGATTTTCTAATCTTAACCTCACCAGATTTACCAACTGTAGCAGTGAAAAGATAAGATCCATTTACCATAATATCATAAGTTCTACCTATCTCTTCATCACTAAATTCAAAAATAATATGTTTCTTACTTATATGATAATCAAGTAAAAATGGATCTTTCTTCATTAGTGATTCTATAGGGTCAACTCCTATACTTATTCCTATATCCTTTTCAATTTCAGCAATACGCTTACCATTTTTACCAATGATTTTAGGAATAAACTCTTCGGGAAGGTAAATATTAACCCTATCAAAATTAACTAAATCAACTTTAATATTTACACGAGGAAGATATTTTTTAAGTCTTCTTTTTATTTCCTTCTCAGCTATCTTTTCAACAGCAGATTTCTCCCGTCTATCTTCTTCAATATTATCTATTAAATCCATATCCATAACAATGGTTTGCTCCCCATAGGTATAGATTTCATTTTTAAGTTCCCCAGTTTCAAAGTCACGAACTTCTATAATAGGACGAGCCAGATCTGATTCAACCATTCCACTTGGAACTTTAATGGTAAGCCTATTTTCATAAACAGCCTTAACTTCACCATCATCTATATAGATAGTTGTATCTACAACAGAAGGGATAACCCCTAGTTCAATTCTATTTGCTATTCTTTGAATTCCATCAATAGGTCTTGTTGCATGTACAACACCAATCATACCTACACCTGCAAGACGCATATCTGCAAAAATCTGGAAATCATAACTTTTTCTAAGCTCATCATATATAGTAAAATCAGGTCTTACAAGAAGTAAAATATCAGCTGTTTTTTCCATATCCCCCTCAAGAGGAGAATACTGAGTAATCTCATCTGAAACCTGCAAATCTCTTGGAGTTTCCATAGTTTTAACAATTTTATTATTATCATTATAAAACTCTGCAACGGCCTGTGCAAATGTAGATTTACCTGCTCCTGGTGAACCTGATATTAAAATTCCTTCTGCATTATTTTTTAACCTATCCATTAACTTATCTGATAATCTATAATCTTCAAGAGACACATTTGCAATAGGTCTAACAGCTGTAATTTCCATTGCCTCTGAAAATGGAGGAATTGATATTGAAATTCTATATTCTCCAGATTGAACAACCATTGCCCCATCCATATCTGCCTCAAGATAAGTTTTAGGGTCATATCTTTCCTTTTCTAGGATTTCCTCAGTTAATAATTCAAGTTCTTTATATGAGATTTTCTTCTCAGACAATCTTTTAAGTTCAATATGACCTGGAAGACCTACCTTAGCCATAGGTACAACATTTTCTTTTAAATGTACAGACATTGTTAAATCATCAAAATAATCAGTGATTGACAATGGTTTATTACCTTTATATTCCTGCTTATAATATTTTACAGGTATACCAATAGCTTCTGCACTTTCAGCCTGTATTTTATCACTAGTAATTAAACATCCTAGTTGCTCTTTTGCAACGTCACGAATCATAGCATCAATCTCACCGGTTTTTGCAAGTGAAATTTCATAATTAGTTGGTCTTTTACCAGAAAAACCAATGGATAATATGCCCTCATCACATAATTTTTGTAATTTTTTTAATTCTTCAAGACCAATTAGTCCTGTTGGTCTGTTTTTATTTGCCTGATATTCAAGTTCAGCTACAACTGCCTCAGGAATAATAATTTCAGGATAGTTAAAATCTTCTTCATCAATGATTTTTGAAATAATTCCCTCAATTACAGCACTTGTATCTGGAACAAGTATTAGATTATCTTCTTCTAGATATTCAAAACTCATAATATAACCTCTTTATAAAAACCAGTAGGCTTTTATCAATAATTAATAGAACCAGTAGGCACTACTAATTTAATTTTTATAATCTGTAAAATTAGTTACATATTATTATAGATTTAATATAAAATAAACTTTATATTTTGATTGAAATTTAAAATAAAATTATTCTATAAAAAAAATTCAAAATAAATCAATATAATATAAAAAAAATATTAAAAATAAAATAAATTATCCATACATTTCTTTAGGATCGAATAATCTTTCCTGAATGACTTTAAAATCATCATCTGAAAGCTCATCAATATTATAAGATGTCTTTGTATTATCGATTTGTCTAAAGAAACATGATTTATAACCTTCATGACATGCAGCACCGATTTGATTCACCTTCAAGACAATTGCATCTGCATCACAGTCAACAAATATTTCTTTAACCTCCTGAATATTACCAGAACTTTCTCCTTTTAACCATTGTTTACCTCTTGAGGTACTGTAATAATATGCTTTTTTAGTTTTTAAGGTATCTTCAACTGCTTGACGATTCATAAATGCAGCCATTAAAACTTCATTGGTCTGGTAATCTTGAGCTACAGCAATGATTAATTTTTCACCATTTTTTTCATGTCTAAAGTTTAATTCCATTTTACCACTTTTTTAAATTAATTTAATCTATAAACTTATAAAATTATTGATTGTATTTTCAAAATAATTAAATGTTTTTTGATAACTTAAAAATAATAACAAAAGAAATGAAAGAAAGAAATAAAATAAATTAAAAAATATTTAAAGATTGTCTTTAATGAAATTTACTATATTATTAACATCAACCAATTCCTGGTTACCTGTTTCCATATGCTTAACAGTAACTTGATTATTCTCTAAATCTTTAGTTCCGACAAGTACAGTATACTTAACACCTAAATTATTTGCATGTGACAATAATTTTTTAAATTTCTTCCTTGACAAGTCAATTTCTGTTGGAATATTTTCACTTCTTAATGACTGTCCTATGCTAAATGAAATTTGGCGAGTGTCTTTTGATATTGGTGCAACATATACATCTACCTTAGGCTTGAGATTTGGAAGATTACCGCAAGCTTCAATTGCATCCATCAATCTATCAAATCCAAAAGCAAAACCAGTTGATACAACATCATCACCACCAAAGAGTTTAATTAAACTATAAGTTCCTCCACCACAGACCTGTTTTTGACTACCAAGTTCTGGAACATATATTTCAAATACAATTCCAGTATAATAATCTAGTCCTCGTGCTACACCAAGATTAATTTTATAGTTTAGGACATTGAAGCTTTTGAGTGTGTCAATCAATTCTTTAAGTTCCTCTAAAGCGTCCTTACATTCCTCATATGGCAAGACCAATTTTTCAATATCTTCATATATAGATGTATCTCCTACCATATCAATTAAAACAAGCAAAATATCTGCAAGTTCCATATTATCAATTATAGGTTCCTCACCTTTAAGTGCTTCTTCAAGGAGATTCTTATCTCCCTTATCTACAACAATCATTACTTCACGAGATTTTTCCTTGTCAATACCAAAGTGTTCAAACAGACCTCTAATAATTCCCAAATGGTTAATATGAATTTCAGCAGTTGTAATGCCTAATTTATTAATGGATTCATTAGCCATAGATATTACTTCAGCTTCACCTTCAGGAGATTTAGCACCTATAAGTTCACATCCAAATTGCCAGAATTGTCTGAATCTGCCTTTTTGCGGTCTTTCA
>CAYQMW010000113.1:0-7015 GCA_964418715.1 uncultured Methanobrevibacter sp.
TATCAAAATTTTTTTATGAGTGATTATTATGACTAGTGATAAAACTGGAATCTTACTACTTTCACATGGGAGTAAATTAATAGATGGTGCTGAAGTAATTAATGCTTATAAGGATATGTATGTTAAAAACAATCCTGAAGCTATTGTTGAAGTTGGTTATATGGAAATTAGACAACCTGATATTCCTGCTGCTTTTGAAAATCTTAAAGCAAGAGGGGATTTGGATAAAGTTATTGTTGTTCCAGTATTTATTGCAAACGGAGTTCACACTAAAAGAGATATTCCTAAAATTTTAGGTCTTGAAAGTAGAATAGATGAAGAAGATCATCATGACCATCACCACGGTCACACTCATCATGACCACGGTCACGGACATGGTCATCACCACCATCACCATGAAATCGAAGTAGTTGATTTTGATGGTGAAATTGTCCTTACAGAACCATTAGGCATTGATGAAAGGATTTTAGGAATTATTGAAGATAGAATTAATGAAGCAGATTAATTTAATTAATTTAAATTAAATTGCTTTTTTTTCATTTTCTACAATTGACTTATTTTTTATATTTTCTTATTATTTTTATCTATATTTGACTTATTTTTTATTCAAGACAATATTACTAAGTAATTATTTTTTTATTATTATATTTTTTATCTAATTTATTAGGATTTAACCCAATAAATTAATGAATTTATTATATTTTAATTTAAATATACTATAATTCTATTTTTTATAAAATATTTTTTAATTTTTATCAATTGTCTTTAAATAAGAATATTATATAATTAAATAAAATCATTAAATGTTAATACTTTTATTTTTTTATAAAACTAAGTCACAAAGTATTTAATACTTGAAGTTAAATATTAACATTAGTATTTAAAAGTAATAACATAAAAAAAATTTTCAAAGATTAGAATTTTTTCAAGGTCTATAAATTATTCAAATAATAATAGATTTCAAATCTTGAAATTTTGATTAATATACTAATTATCCTTATAAATTTTAATAATTACTTAATATACTTGTAAATTAGGATGTATAAATTATGGAAAATGAAGATACTGCTGTTTTATTATTAAGTCATGGAAGTAGTCTTTCATATGCTAAAAAGGTTTTCACCGAAATATGTGAAAAATTTAAAAATAAAACAGGTCTGGACAGTGAAGTAGGTTATATGAAAGTGTCCAATCCTACAGTTTCACAAGCAGTAAGTATATTAAATAATCGTAATCCTAATTTAAATCATATTGTAGCAGTTCCGGTATTTCTTGCAGATGGAATTCACACAACTATTGATATACCTATTATGCTAGGAAAAGAACCACTTCATGAGGATCCTCGTTTAAATAATTCTAAATCTAAAATAGAATATTTGGAAAATCTTGAAGAAATTAAGTTTAAAGGACAAATAGATTTAATCAGTCCAATTGGGCCAAATCCAAAACTAATTGATATTATAAATAATAAGGTTGAATCTATTTTATCAGAATCTAAATTGCCTGAGAATAGTAAAACAGGAGTTTTGCTTATCTGTCATGGCAGTAGACTAAAATATAATGAAGAGTTTATAAGAGATCTTCATAGCCAATATGCTAAACAAAGTGAATATCCTTCTAATTTTGGATTTATGGAACTCGTTCAACCGGATATTCCCACATCTGCTCATCAATTAATTGAAGAAGGTATTGACAGATTAGTTGTTATACCTGTTTTTATTGCACCAGGAATTCATACAAAAATTGATATTAAAACTATTTTAGGTCTTATTCATGATGAGGATGAGGATGAACAGCCTCAAAGACAATCTAAGAAAAAAACTACTTCTCAAAACATTTCCATTGGTCAAATTATCTTGGAAAAAGACCCTGACCATGAACATAAATATGATGAAACTGTTTCCTTTGATGGTGAAATATTATATTCAAGTCCTATAGGTTCAGATGATATTTTAATTGACGTCTTAGATGAAATGGTCCAAAAAGTCTTAGATTAATTATTATACAATTTAAAAAAGACAAAATAAAATATAAAACTAATTTTTTTAATAATAAAAATATTCTAAAAAAAAAAGAATTTTTAAAAAATACTATTTTTAAAAATAAAATTTATAGGAATTTTAAAAAATATAATTTTAAAAAAGAAAACTAAAAAATAATACTAAAAAAGAATAAGTGAATATAGAATATTTAATTCCTATACTCATGTTTAAAGTCTTTATCATATAATTTAGATGGATTAAAGTCAGTATCTCCAATTGCATCTCCAACAATTATCATGGAGGTTTTCCTAAATCCTGCTTCTTTAACCTTATCTACAATATCTTCAAGGGTGCCTCTTACGATTTCTTGATCTGGCCATGTTGCTTTTTTAACTACTGCAATAGGGGTAGTTTTCTCATAGCCTACAAGTAATTCTTCTACAACGTCTTCAATCATACCAACACCTAAAAAGATACACATTGTTGCATGATGTTTTGATAGGCTTGATAGACTTTCACCTTTAGGTTTTGGAGTTCTTCCTTCAGGACGTGTAATAATAACAGTTTGTGAAATTTCAGGTAATGTGAGTTCGCTCTCTAGTGCTGCAGCGGTTCCAAATACTGAACTTACTCCAGGTATAATCTCATATTCAATATCTAATTTTTTAAGTTCTCTTATTTGTTCAGCTATTGCACCATATATTGATGGATCTCCTGTGTGTACTCTTGCAACAAGTTTTCCTTCTTCTACTCCTTTTCGTATTGCTTCTGTGGTTTCATTTAAATCCATTGATGCACTATTGTATATTTCTGCATTATTTTCATTATATTCTAATATTTTTGGATTTACAAGTGAACCTGCATAAATGATAACTTCAGCTTTTTGAATTACTTTATGTCCCTTTAGTGTTAAAAGTTCAACATCCCCTGGACCTGCACCAATAAAAACACATTTACCTTTCATTATTATCACAGTTCATATTTTTATTTTATTTTAATTAACTGTTATTTCAAAATAATCATATCATTTCATATTGATATTTTTTCTATTTTTGAATTTTCATTTTAACTTTAAAAAAATATCATTGATATTTTATTAATCAAATTTTTATTTTACATCTATAATAAAATTTTTTAATTTTTATAAAATTTAAAATCAGATAATAATTTCAATATTAATATGGTTTTTAAAAAGAAAAATATATATAATTTTAGGAATTAATTCAATTTTTGTATTAAATTTAAATTTAAAGAAAAAATTTAATTTTTAATAATAAAATATTTAATATGTTTAAGTTAAATTCTTTTTATGGAATTTATAAAAAGGAAAATAAATATCATTAGAACAAAAATACTTGATGATAAAAAAGCGGTTATATCCATAGATTTTTTATTTTCATTTCTTATTTTTATCATAGTTTCAACTATTATCTTTGGATTTGTCTATTCAAATCTGTCAAATATCTATAGTGATGATGAAAATATTGAAGAGAGATTAATCTTAGATAATGTTGCAAGTCAAATAAATACTGTAAGCTCTAAAAATACAGGTTATTCAATGGTTATACATATGAAAGATGAAGTATATGGATATCCATATTATATTAGAGTTAATAAAAATACCATAACTCTTTATGATACTTTCAATCGTGGCCAATCCAGTATTTATCCAATATCCATTAAAAACAAATATGGGAATTCTCTTTCATATTTTAATCTAAATTCTGGATCCAATTACCGTATCTCAAAAGAGGTGAAGAATAATCAGACATTTATTTTGTTTGTACAGATAAGTTAATATTTATTAATTTTAATTAATTTAGGTGTTCTATTTATTTTTTCTTTTAAATTTAATAATGAATTTATTTTATCACTTAATTAGACGATTATGATTAATATGTTAGATAATAAAGGACAAATCACTGTGGAGTTTTTATTTTTAATATCTTTAATGGTAATTATTATTCTTGCTACTGTAAATTATGCATATCGGGAAAATGAGATTAATATGGCGCTTAATGCTGCAAAAAGTGGTGCAATAGAAGGTGCAGTTGTTGATAGTATGTCTATTTATACAATAAATGAATATTCTCAAATTAGTTCAAATAAACAGTTAATTCATCCTAAAAATGTAAAAATCATTAACATTACTTATAATTATGTGGGGGATTATAGTTCTCTAAATAAACCTGCTATTGGCATTCAAATTACAGCCACTTCAAACCAAAAACTTACCAGTGCTGAGAAAAGTAAAATGTCACAGAAAATTAATACTCGTGTTAGAAGAAGTATTGTCTATACATTTGCCAATGAAGGCTCAAGTGATGAGGGAACATATTATCAGTGTTACTCTGATAATTATGGATATTTTACATATGATGTTATTTGGGTATGATTATAAGATGATACAAAAATAGCATTCGATTTAATTCTCTTTTAAATCATTAAATTGTTTTAAATCTTATTAAATATTAAAATTTATAAGAAAAATTCTAAAAAAATAAGTAATGGAGGATAATCCATTAAATAATTTAAATATAATACAAATGATCTTTTAACATTAAAATACGTTCTACAGATGCATTACCTGTAAGTATTGGCATATAAATGGTAACAAGTATTCCGATTATGCCGAAAATAATACCAATTATCCAAATCATTTTAACTGCATTTTTTTCCTTTTCAGGATGTCTTAGAACTAATCTTATAAGGGATTTAAATCCTCTCTCAGGTCTTACTAATTCATCATTTTCATTGATTTGTGTAGGTTGTTGTTCTGATCTGTTCATTACACCTGCACTATAGAATTTTAATACAGCATCAATAATATTTGGTAACATAATTATAAATGCAACTAATTTTATCCTTCCAATTAAAGCAATAGCAGCTATATTTGCACCAATAATAAGTGTTCCAGTATCTCCAGGAAATACTTTTGCCGGTGCCTTATTAAAGTGTAAAAATGCAATAAGTGCTCCTAACATACTCATACTTAATATTGCCACATCATATTTTCCAAGAATAATACAGCAGATTGTAAGTGATGTCATTGAAATTACACCAAGACCTGATTCTATACCATTTAATCCTGCAAGCATATTAGTTAAATTACTTGCAATTGAAACAATAATTGGTATTGAAATCATATATAATATACCGACTCCTGGCGGTGCAATCCATATAAGAGGAAGACCTGCTATAAAAAGAAGTATTAATTTTTCTTTACTTTTAAGTGCAAGTAAATCATCCACTATTCCAATCATTCCAACAAGTAATATTACAACAAGAACAACTGATAATTCATAAGTTAATTGTGGATGTAAAATAATTCCCATAAAAATACCTAAAATAAAACCAAAGAGTATACCTAATCCTCCCATTTCAGCAACAATTGGTTTTTCACTTTTATGAATATCTTTTCCTACAATATTTGCCTTCTCAAGTCTTTTAATTAAATGGGGCATTAACCATCTGGTAAGTAACCAGGATAGTAATCCACATATTAATGCAATTATAGTTAATGGAATGTATGGAACAATAAATGACATTTTTTTATCCTCACATTAAATATTATAATTATTTATATATTTACTTTAATTTAATTATTTTCATTTATTTTATCTATTTATACTAATTATCTTCCAATATATTCATTTTTAACATATGGATATTTTAACTTTAATTTAATTTTGTATAAAATTTTAAAAAGATATTATGCACTGATTATTTTTTTTAGTCAATTTTATATACTTTTAAATTTAAACTTAATTTGAAGTAATAATTTTGATTAATAATTTTGATTATTTTTATTATTTTGTCTGTTTATTATTTTTTTAATTTTTTATATTCAGCCAATAATCCAGTATTTTCTAATTAAAGAAGCTATTTAATTATTAATTTTTAAGGGATTTATAAAATGAAACGGAAAAGACCTGTTTATGAGGATTTTAGTACGACTCTTGTAAAACATATCTTTGGATGGCGTTTTGCAACTGCAAAGTTAACTAGACAATCTAAGATAATGAATAAGATAATAACTAAAATGTTATTTGAAAAGGATGGTACATTTTTCATTCCTAATGATGATAGTATAGCAAATATTATTAGAAAAATTGAAGAGGCAGAAGAAGATGTTGATGCTACATTAACCTATGAGATTATAAATAATAAACAAAAAGATGAAGATTCAAATTTAAATAATGAGGATAATGCTAATTCTAATGAGGATTTGACTGTAACAGTTAATGAAACTATTGAAGTCAATGAAAAATTCAATACTCCTCAGGAGATAGTTTTTCCAAGTGATATAATTAAACAGCTTATTAGAAAAGCAAACCATATTGTAATAATGAATAAATGTTTATGTAGATCAAGTGCAGATTGTAAAGACTATCCTCAGGATTTAGGATGTATCTTTATGGGTAATGCAACTAAAAAGATTTCCCGTAAATACTGTAGGGAAGCTACAGTTGAAGAGGCAATTGAACATATTGATAAATGTAATAAAGCTGGACTTGTACATATTATGGGTAGAAATAAGATTGATGAAGTTTGGATGCATGTATCACCTGGGGAAGAATTATTAACTGTATGTAACTGTTGTCCGTGTTGTTGTTTATGGAGAGTATATCCTAATTTAAGTGACAGTCTTCAAAATAATTTCTATAAACTTCCAGGTATTGAGGTTTATTCCAATTATGAAAAATGTGTTGGCTGCGGTATATGTGTTGATATTTGCTTTACTGATGCTATAGAAATTGTTGATAAAAAAGCAGTTATTGATACTGATAAATGTAAGGGTTGCGGTCAATGTAGTAATAAGTGTCCAACTGATGCAATGACTATTGATTATCAAAACATCAATGTTGAGGATGTTTTTGAAAAGATTGACAGTTTGGTTAATATTGAAAACTAATTATTTTTTATTTTTCTATTTATAATTTTCTTTTAAATCTTTTAAAATACTACTTTTTGACATCAAGAATTTAAAATGTTTTAGACTATTATTGTTTTTTCACATTATTTTTAAAATA
>CAYQMW010000114.1:0-6799 GCA_964418715.1 uncultured Methanobrevibacter sp.
TGCGTCGCACTCTCAATTATCAAAAAAAAGAAATTAGGAAGAGTTTTAAATTATTTAAAACTCTTATTAAACAATTTATTTATTTTTTTACAGTTATTTTAATTTTTTTAGTTAATTTATTGTAATAACTGGTTGCAGGGTATGTTATAACTGTTGTATATTTGGCTACTTTATTAAGGTTTTTAATGGAAAATGTAGCTATACCTTTTGAATTGGTTTTAGCAGTGTATGTTTTACCATAAACTTTTAAAGTAACATTTGCAGATTTTAAGATTTTGTTTTTGTTATTTTTTAAAATTATTGTATATTTTTTAGTTTTTACCTTCAATTTAAATGTTTTTGCATTTGCAGTTATTTTTGGTGTAGCTTTTTTTACAGTTACCTTAACTGATTTGGTGATGGATTTATAGTTTTTATCTCCAGCAAATGATATTTTTCCTGTGTATGATTTTGGAGTTAAACTAGAAACATCAATCTTTATTTGGCCGTTTTTATCAGTTTTATAATTTTTTGAATTTGATAATTTAACATTTAATTGAACTCCACTCATCACTTTGCCTTTACCATCTTTTAGAGTGATAACTAAATATTTATTTATATTGTAAGTAGTAGTTATTGAGCTCGCGGTTATTTTTGTTGTCATTTGGTTAACTGTTAATGTTATATTAACTGGACTTACACTAGGATGTGAGTCAATGCTTAAAACTGCTTTATAATTACCAGTATCTAAATTAACATTCCAACCAGATCCTGTTAAACCATTAATAGTTTTTATTAATTCTTCACCTTTGTATATCTTAATTGTAGTCATATAACCATTATAATATACATCGTTACCTATTAGGTTGAATATTAATTTATCGCCAGAGTTATAAGAGGAAGTGTAATTTTTAACATTTAAATATACATCAACAATTGTTGTATCCTTATTATCGTTTTCGTAAAAGTTACATAGAACAGATATGCCTTCAAATAATGCTTGTCCTTCTTCAGCCGTGTTATTGGTGAATGTACAGTTAGTTACATTGCTTCCATATGCTGCTCCTCCTTTACTAGCATTGTTGTCTATAAATTGGGAGTTGTATGCAGAACTATTACATAATGCTCCACCTTCTCCTCCGGTATTATTGTAAAAGAAACAGTTAGTTACTTGACCTTTCAAAATAGCTCCACCATATAGGATAGCAGTGTTGTCTGTAAAAATTGAATTGTATCCATTAATAACCTCACATGCTGCTCCACCATATGTTTCTGCCCTGTTGTTTGTTAATGTACAATTTGTAAGATTTACTCTGAATACTGCTCCTCCTCCGATTGCAGAGTTGTTTGTAAAATTACAGTTGAATAAATTACCATAGAAAACTGCACCTCCCCATTTTGCACTGTTATTTATAAAGATACAGTTGTATGCATTACCAACTAAAATAGCTCCACCTTCTGTTCCACCAACGTTTTCTTGGAATAGGCAGTTGTAGGCATTACCATTAGATATTGCACCACCATGCCATTGTCCATAGTTTCTTATAAATGAACAATAGTATGCATCTCCATCATAAATGGCTCCACCTCTTTGGGATTTACAATTTAAAAATGTGCAGTAGTATGCATTTCCGCCATAAATAGCTCCGCCATGAGATCCTTTATCTGTAACATTTTCAACAGTGTTTTCTTTGAATGTGCAGTAGTATGCATTTCCTCCATAAATGGCTCCGCCATCTGTTGAATTACCATTTATTAAAGTAATATTGTAGAATTTTACATTACCACTACTTACATTAAATATACGTGCCATATGATTTCCATCAATTGTAACATTATTTCCATAAATAGTTAAATCACGATTAATAAAAATTCCAGTAATAAAATCTTGATCAGATTCTTCATTAAATAAATAATCGTTCATTAAATATATGGTGCTATTTTTATTGCCGTTAATGGTTTCACTTAAGGATGTAAAATTTAAAGTAATTTTATCCACACTTATTGATCCATTTACTGATGGAATTTCTGGATGTGATGTAAGACTTAAAACAGCTGTATATATGCCAGGGTTTAAATCAACAGTCCAGCCATCACCAGTTAATGCATAGTATGTTCCAATTAATTTATTATTTTGATATATTTTAACTGTAGTCTTAATACCATTATAATTAGTATTGTTTGCTGTTAAATCGAATAATAATTTTTCTCCTGATTTGTAGGTTGAAGTATAATCTGTAACACTTAGGGTAGGAATTACAATTGTTGTATTTGTGTTAGTATTTCCAATAAATTTACAGAGTAGAGCATTGCCTATATGCATTGCTTCACCATCAATTGCAGTGTTGTTGGTAAATGAAGATTCTGATGCATTACTCCTATACAATGCCCCTCCCCTTTTTGCATTGTTTTTAGTGAATGTGCAGTTAAAAGCATAACCATATCCGATTGCACCACCACCAAATGATGCATTATTATTGGAGAATATACAGTTTATAGCTGAACCTTCAGATAAAGCTCCTCCAACATATCCTCTGTTATTATAGAATTTACAGTTAGTAGCATTTCCAGAATCTATAGCTCCACCACGACCATTTTCTGTAACATAATTGTTATTGAAAATACAGTTGTATGCATTTCCACGATCCATTGCTCCACCGAAATCAGCATTATTTGCTGTAAAGTTACAGTTGTAAGCATTAGTTTCAAATAATGCTCCACCTATGCCGGTTGCATTGTTGTAGTTAAATGTTGAATTATAAGCTGTTCCTCCACTTAAAGCTCCACCGTATTGACTAGCAGTGTTATTATTGAAGGTACAGTGATATGCTATAGACCCATGCATGGCCCCACCGTTTGTTGCGTTATTATAGTCGAATGTAGATTCGTATGCAATTCCTTGATAAATTGCTCCACCTCTCTCTGTTGCATTGTTGTTTATAAATGTACAGTTAAATGCTTGTCCAAATAAGATTGCTCCACCACGTATAGCTTGATTTTCTGTAAAAGTACAGTTATATGCATCAATATTAAATGCAGCTCCTCCATAATTTTCTGAAGTGTTATTGGTGAAGTTAAATTGAATACATAAGCTCTAGCATATATTGCTCCACCATCGTCAGGTGAATGACCATTTATAAAATTAATATCGTGGATTGTAATATTGCTAGTTTCGATTTTGAATATACGTGCCATATGATTTCCATCTATTGTTATACCATTTCCATAAATAGTAAGGTTTCGGCCTATATGTATACCATCAACATAAGCAGAATCAGTTCCGCTATTATAAGTATAATTATTTGTTAAGTAGATAGTGTCATTAGTATTACCATTAATCGATTCATTCAACTTATTAAAATTCAAAGGAGTTGAATCTGTAAGTGTTGGGTTATCAATTTCACTATCAAGATTATCTTTATTATTATTTTCATTTAAAGCAATATTGCTATTTTCATTTGATGAAGAAAAATCTTCATTGATATTTTCTTCTAAAATAAGTTCATTAGTATTTGCTGTACTAATACTATTATCTGTAGAATTATCTGCTGCTGTAATTGCAGAAATACTGATAAGAGATAGAAGTAGTACTAGTAGAAGAATTAAATATTTTTGTGTTTTCATACTAGTTTTCACCTTTGATAAAATAAATTAATAATTAATAAATATTTATCTTTTAATAATATTTATTTTTTATTAAATTATTATAGCAAATAACTAATATGGCAGGGATTGTTTAGAGTTAAAGCATTAAATCCATTTTATTTTAGAAGAAATGAGTTGTCTTGTAAGATTAAAATATAAATGGGTTTATAATTAAAAAAATAGTATTTAAATATTAAAAAAGTCTTTTGTGTTTTTAGTAACCTGCACTGCTAATTTCTCATAGTCTTCGCCCATTTCATAAGCTATTCTATTTAGGATATGAGGTAAATATTTAGGTTCATTTCTATGTTTTTTAGGTTTAGGTTTTAAGTCTCTTGGAATAAGAAAAGGCCCGTCGGTTTCAATCATTAATCTTTCAAGAGGGATATGTTTAACTGCTTCTCTAAGCTCATCACTTCTTCTCTCATCACATATCCAACCAGTAACACCGATGTAACAACCAAGTGACAAGTAATCCTCTACCTCATATTTGTCTCCTGTAAAACAGTGAACAACAGATCTCTCAGCTACTTCTGGAAATTGTCTAAGGATTTTGGAAAAATCACTGTATGATTCTCTGTCATGCAAGAATACAGGCATATTTAATTTAGATGCAAGTTCCAACTGTTTTTTAAACCACTTTCTTTGAATATTTTGTGGTGAAAAGTTTCTATTATAATCAAGACCACATTCACCAATAGCTACAACACAGTCATTTTTAGCTAATTCCTCTAGAATTGACAAGGTTTCATCATCACAAGTTTTAGCATCATGTGGATGAACACCTGCAGTTGAATATAAAACTCCCGGATATTTGGATGCATAATCTGCTGCTTCAATACTTGATTTAATGCTTGAACCTGTAATAATAGCTTTTTTAACACCTACTTTATCACCGTTTGTAATAATCTCTTCACGGTCTTTATTATAGGATTTATGCATTAAATTTAATCCAATATCTATAAGTTCCATAGTCTCACTTTTTTATTTATATAATTGGGATTATATTTTATATTAAAATAATTTAAATTAGATTTAAAGTATTATCTATTAAACATTTCATTCTGTATTGGCAAATTTGTCTTCTTCTTTAAATGGAATCTTAATGACTGTTCCATTATCATAATGGTATTGTGCATCACCGTTAATTTGCTCGGAGAGATTATTAATTACCATTAAACCAAGGGAAGTTGAGTTTTTAAAGTCAGTATCTTCAGGTAGTCCGATACCGGAGTCTCTATATTCGAAGTCAATTGTTTTATTAATTCTTCTTGCTTTAATTGTAATTGTACCTTCCTCATCATTAGGGAATGCATATTTGATTGTATTGTTGATTAATTCATTTACTATTAAACCTAAACTAATTGCTTGTTCGTTGTTTAATTCAATATCATCAATTTTGGATATATATTTGATATCAGAATGATACATATTTAGCAAACTTTCAACAATATTATCTAAGTATTCTTTTAAGTTTAAGTTAGCAAAATCTGTTGAATTGTAAATCTTTTGATACATTAAACTGATAGCATTAATCTGTGTTTTAGTATTTTGTATGATTTTTAAAGGATCTTCTTTATTCATATGTTCATCAATGCTTATTAATGATAAAATAATCTGGAGATTGTTTTTAATTCTATGATGAACTTCTTTAAAGAGCATATTTTTATTATATATTTCTTTATCTTTTTTAGATATAATCTCTCTTAGACGGTCATATTCTAATAAATCATCTGTTGTATCATAATGTATTGAATTTAATTTTAATATATCTCCATTTGGAGAATAGTCAATTGTTACCCAATTTTGAATATATTTTATATTGCCTTTTAAAGATTTAATGCGGATAAAAAAGTCAACATTCGGATTTTTTATATTAATTTTTTTTAATGCATTTTCTAGTATTGGAAAATCTTCTTCAAGAATTAAATCTTTAAAATAATTGTTTTTATAGGAATATGTTTTTGAATCATCTTCAATTATATTATAGAATGTTCCACTTAATTTTAAAAAACCGTCTTCTTCTTGATACATACCACAAATATGGTCATTTAAATTGAGGTTATTTTTATATTCTTTAAGTCTTTCATCTTTTTGGAAATTTTCATCAAACATACGCTTATTTTTTTCACTTTCAGTTAAATCCTGAAGTAAAATAAAAATAGCAGGATTATCTTTATATATGGTATATGAAAATTTAAGGTTGAAATAATATTTTAAACTTCCATCCTCTTCTTTAGCTTCTGCAATTATATTTTCTGAGAAAATTTTGAAATTAAGAATATCATTAAAACATTCTTTAATCTTTTGAACAGTTTCATCGTCTAATACAGAAAAATCCATAGGATGGTCAATTATTTGATCTTTAGGTCTATTAATTGCTTTATCGTAAATACTATTTGTTAATACATATTTATCATCTTGATAAATAGGAACACCATAACTTGTGTCCATTAACACTTTGGTTCTAATTAAAATGTTTTCGGTATTATTATCTAAAAGAATAACGACACTATCATTATATTTAATAAATCGACCTATCATAGACTTGATTAAATGACCTTTATCATTTAAATAGTAAATATTGTATTCTTGAGTTTCACCAGTTTTATGGACCTCTTGTAAGATTTTAAGAAGATATTGTTTTTCATCAATTAAAGTTTTAGAAATTCTAGAACCGTAAATTAAATTATATTTCTTTTCTGTGTATAAATTTATATGATTATAGTATTGAAGATAAAAATCATCACAATCCTCATTGATTGGTGTGTAAACATAGAAATCTTGAGTAATTTGACTTAAAAGATTTTTTATATTCTCATCTATTTCAGGAATATCTTTAACTATATGTTTTTCATCTAAAACATCAACTTTAAAATCAAATGAGAACATCATTTCATTTTTGGTTGTAAAAAATACAATTTTCATATATAAACCTCAATTTACTCATAACTATTAATATATTATTAAACTAAATTATATTTTTCTTAAATATAAGTTTATTTATATTTTATAAAATATTTAAAATTAATATTTTTTTTATATAAATATTTAATAAATCTTAAAATGGATAAAAATTAATTTATTTCTAAATATAAGTTTAAATACTATAATATATTAATATTAATATAAAGTTAATAAAAAAGAATTTTATATTTTTTATTGAATTTTATAA
>CAYQMW010000115.1:0-6728 GCA_964418715.1 uncultured Methanobrevibacter sp.
ATCTAATAATAATTAAATATATATTTTATATAAAATTTATATAAAAAATATAATTAAATTATAAATTGAATTTAAAATTTTTATAAAATATTAAAAAAAATGATACAATGAAACCATATGTAATTCTTAATGCAGCAATGACCCTTGATGGAAAAATAGCTACTAAAACAGGTTCATCTAAAATATCTGGCAAAAAAGATATGATAAGAGTCCACAAACTTAGAAAAGATAGTGATGGAATTATGGTAGGAATTGGAACAGTTCTTGCAGATGATCCTAAACTTACTGTATCTAAAATCCAAGCTTCAAAGGAAGACAATCCTGTTAGAATTGTTGTAGACAGCCAGGGCAGAACTCCTATAGACAGTAGAGTTCTAAACGATGCATCACCTACAATCATAGCAGTAAGTAGTAAATATGCTAATAATCCTAAAGTGAAAGAATTATCTAAAAAAGCAGATATATTTGTATCTGGAGAGGAACATGTGGATTTAGTTAAACTTATGGATTACCTTTACAGTAAAGAAATTAAAACCCTAATGTTAGAAGGTGGTTCTACACTTAACTTCTCAATGATAAAAGAAAGTTTAATTGATGAGATTAGAATATGTATTGGCCCTATGATAGTTGGTGGAAAGTACTCTAAAACCTTCTTTGATGGTGAAGGATTTGACTATATGGAAGACTCAGTAAAATTAGAACTGACTGATATAGACCAATTAGACAAAGACCTGATTTTAACTTATAAAGTCATTAAATAAACCAACAGCATGATCTTTTTTTATTAATCTTAAATATAAATTAAAAATTTTCTTATTTTTTAAAATGACTTCATTATACAATCCAATAAATATCATAAGTACATCCTCACTATTTTCAAAAAAAAAGAGTTTGATAAATATTGGATTAAATTTTTAAATATTAGCAGATAGATGAATGAATTTAAATAATGAATTATTTAAAAATAAAAATAAAGTAAATTTTGAATAATGAACTATTCAAAAAATAAAAATTGAATAAATTTAAATAACAAATTATTTAAAAAAAATATAATTTAAGGCAAGAATATTAGCAAAATAAAAACCTATAAAATTGAATTTTTATTAAAATAGATATAAACCAACTTAAAGGGGATAAAAATGATTAAACGTGAATTATACCTAAAAAAAATAAATAAATTCATGAACAAAGAAGAAATTAAAGTTATCACAGGTATAAGGCGATGTGGAAAAACAACATTGCTTAAACAAATAATCGATGAGTTAAAAACTAACTATAATATCAATTCAGAAAATATATTATATCTACCATTAGAATCAGCACAATATGACCATATTAAAGATTATAAAGACCTAAACAATTATATTTTTGAAAAAACCAATGGCATTAAAGGAAAAATATATCTATTTTTTGATGAAATTCAAATGATAGAAAATTGGGAAAAAAGTATTAATGCATATAGAATTGATTTAGATTGTGACATATACATTACAGGTTCTAATTCCCAATTATTATCTGGAGAGTTAGCAACATTACTATCTGGACGTTATATAAAAATTGAAATATATCCTTTCTCTTTTAATGAAATAATCAAATATTATAAGGAAAATAATGAAGTTATTGAAGAAAATGAAATATTTAATCTTTATACAAAATATGGAGGATTACCTAGAGTTTTAGATTTTGATGATGAAGAAAAAATAGATTATTTAGAAAACCTTTACAATACAATAATTCTTAAGGACATAATTTTAAAAAATAAAATTAATGATGTTAATTTACTTGAAAAATTAATTAAATTTATGATAGTAAATACCGGACAAATATTTTCAATAAATTCAATAATAAAATATTTAAAACATGATAATATTTCAATCTCCACCAATACTCTAAGTAAATATTTAAAATATATGAGTGATGCATATATCATATTTAAAATTCCACGAGAGAAACTTAAAAACAAAAAAATACTCCAATCAAATGAAAAATATTATTGTATAGATCCAGGATTTTACCAACTGCAAACAGGAATCAATAAATCTCGAGGACAAATTCTTGAAAATATAGTATTTCTAGAATTAATTAGAAGAAAATACAAAGTTACAGTAGGAAATATTAATAAATTCGAAGTGGATTTTGTATGTAAAAAGAACAATATAACAAAATACATACAAATTTCAGAAACAATAATGGATGAAAATACTAGAGAACGTGAATTCAGACCATTAAAACAAATTTCTGACAATTATCCAAAATACATCCTAACATTAGATACATGGGATTATTCTGCTGATGGAATAAGTCATATGAATATTATTGATTTTCTAAAAAATGAAGACTTATAATAACCAATATTAAAGATGTGATAATATGAGCGAAAGTATTAGAAGTTTTCTTGCAATTGATGTGGACAAGAGACTACTTAAAAAGATAAACGATGTAGAAGATGATTTTAAACAAATAGATGCAAATGTAAAATATGTAAATATAAAAAATATGCATCTAACCTTAAAATTCTTTGGAAATATTGATTTGAACATGGCAGATAAAATATCCCAATCAGTTAAAAAAGTGTTAAGTAATCATAAACCATTTGACATTCATATTAAAGGTTCAGGTGCTTTTCCAAATATGAGCAGAATTAAAGTCCTTTGGATTGGACTTGAAGAAAATCCGGAACTTATAAAACTTCAAAAAGATCTTGACAGTGAATTTAACAAATTAGGTTTTGATTTAGAGAGAAACTACAAATCACATCTAACAATCGGCAGAATGAAAAATGCTAAAAATAAAAACCTAGTTAAGGACAAGCTTAAAGAATATAAAAATCATGACATAGGACAAATGACTGTAAGTAAAATAAGTCTTAAAAAAAGTACTTTAACTCCCCAAGGACCAATATATGAGGATATTGAAGTATTTGAATTATAATTTTTAGATTTTAATGAAAAAACAGTTAAGCATAGATAAAATATTTATATTTTAAATAAAAAATAGCTAGTCAATTAGAAAAAAATAGTTTTTAGTTTAACTTTTGTTTAAAAGAATTAAATTTAAAGGCAAAATGATTAAATTAAATAAGACCTTATATCGTCTTCGCTTAAATATTTGAAAAGAACAATTTTCATATACATCTTATCATTTACTTCATTTTTCATCTGATTATAGAAATTCCCTTTAACATCTTCATGATTAAGGGTGGAAAGTAAACTTTTTACATGTTCTTTTGCAATGATAAAAGTATTTACTAATTTCTCGTTTATGAAAACTGCCAATTTATACAAAATATTTGAAGATTCCTCATCTTCAAATAAACAGAAGTTTTCATCCTTATATAATACTTTTTTTATCATAAAAATGCCCTTTATTTTATCAGTGCTTAAATAAAAATTTATAATTAAAATCAATGTTCGCAAATATGCTAACAAATATCATATCTGTTATAAGTATATATGATTAATGTTATTTTTATACTTATTCATAATAATTTTATAATTAACATTAAAAAAAAAAATCTAAATTAAATTAAGAAATTTTAAAAAAAAAGTGAGATTAATATTTCTCCATATAAATCTTAGATTCATCATATCTATTTTGAACTTTACCCCGATCTTTTGGATAACCAAGACTTACAATTGAAAATGGAAGAACATTTAATGGTAAATTTAAAGATTCTCTAACATAAGCTACTCTATCACTATCAGGATATAAACCTAACCATACACTACCTACACCATGATTAGTTGCTTCAAGTAAAATGTTTTCCGTTGCAGCTGAAAGATCCTGAGAAAACCATGCCCTTGTTCTCTCCAGTTTTTCCAAATTAGCCAGAACAACAATTAATGTATTTGCCCCCTTAGCACATCCTGCATATTTACTCATTTTAGATAATTTTAAAATCATATCCTTATCTTTTATAACAACAAATTCCCAAGATTGAGTGTTTAATGCTGATGGAGCTTGCATAGCTGCTGCTAATATTCTTTTGATAATATCTTCAGGTATGTCCTCATCAGTATATGAACGTATACTTTTTCTTTTAAAAATTAAATCATCAACCATAGTAATACACTTATAAAATTTAAGTAGTAGATAAATAAGTATCTACTAAAATCATTATGAAAAATGACTATTCATCAAGTTTTGGAATTCCAGTAATCCTAAATCCACCAAATGGTGATTTGTATTTAATGTTTAATCCAATAAGAAGAGGAGTGACAACTTCAATTAATTGAGCTTTTTCTAATTTACCTGCATCAATTACTCTAATTCCAGGTATTTTTTCAATTAATTCTTTTGCAATATCTTTGGATTCCTGGTCATCACCTGCAATAATACAATCACAATCAATTTCTTCAGGAACATTTAATAAAAGACTATTACTTAAATTGTTAAATGCAGCAATAACTTTTACATCTTCACCTTCAAGGATTTGAGCGGTTCTTTCAGCTGCAGAACCTTCAGGCAATTTAAGAATTCTTGAAACATTACCTCCAATTGCTGTTTCTAAAGGTACAGTTGCATCTAAAAATATTTTACCTTTAACAAAAGGTTTAATAGTTTTTAAGGTTGCAGTTTGTGCTTGTAATGGGACAGTCATAATAAGAATATCTCCAGCATCAGCAGCATCTTCATTAGCCATACCTTTAATATCCACATCATAATCTTTTAATTCTTCCAAAGTTTCTTCAACAATTTTAAGTGCTTTTTCTTCTTTACGTGATCCAATAATAACAGATTCACCAGCTACTGCAAATCTTTTTGCAATACCTAAACCTTGAGATCCAGTTCCACCAATTACACTTACTACCATTTTTTTACCTCCATGATTTGAAAAACAATTTAAAATTTTAATAAAAATTATTAAAAAATATTTATTTTCTTAAATAATATATATCTAAAATTTATATATTAAATCTTACTAATTGAACATATTTATAAATATAATATTAAATTTTTTAAAAAATATAAAATTTAGATAATTATTTGAAATTATGTTTAAATAAAAAACAGAAAAAATACAATAAATCAATAATATTTGAAATATAAAAGATTATAAAAAATAATTAACTAAATTAATAAATAAGTGAAAATATTAATAAATAAGTGAAAAGATTGATAAATATTTAATAAGCCAATAAATTAATTTAAATAAGTTTTTTTAATTGTGATTTTAATGGAATATAGACAAATATTAACTGAAATTAAGCCTGATGAAGAGGAAAAAAATAAATTAAAAGAAATCTCTTCTAAACTAATCAATAGCATAAATAATATCTGTATTGAAGAAGGACTTAATGCACATGCAACTGCTGTAGGTTCAGTTGCAAAGGAAACCTACCTTAAAGGAAAATCTGATATTGATATTTTTATAGTCTATCCACTTCATACTCCACTTGAAGTTTTAAAGGAAAAAGGTCTTGAAATCGGTTATAAAATTAGTGAAAAATTTAATGGAGTTGCTGATGAACACTATGCATCACACCCTTATCTTACAAGTATTATTGATGGTTTTGAAATAGACTTTGTTCCATGTTACAATATTAAAGATGCAAGTGAAATGGAATCTGCAGTAGATAGAACCATTCTCCATACAAAATATATAACATCACACTTAAAAGAAGAACAAGTCGATGAAGTCCTACTTTTAAAAAGATTTATGGACTGTATTGGAGTTTATGGGTCTGAATTTAAAGTAGGTGGCTTTGCAGGATACTTATGTGAAATACTTATTCTCAAATATGGCAGTTTTATAGAGACAGTAGAGGCAGTTTCAAACTGGAAATACAGAACCATAATTGACCTTGAGGACTATGGAACCTCTGATTTGTTTGATGACGGGCTAATTGCAATTGACCCAACAGATAAAAACCGTAATGTTGCAGCTGCACTACGTACAGACAAAATGGAAGAATTCATAAACGGATGCCGTAACTTTTTAGAAAGTGAGAACAAACTTGACTTTTTCTATCCCATCCCTAAAGATAAGATAAGTAAAAAGAATATAATTGAAAAGTTTAATTCCCGTGGAGGAAAAACCTATGTTATTGAGTTTAATATTCCAAAAGTGCCTGTTGATACCTTACATCCGCAACTTAAAAAAACAGAAGAATCATTAAAGGAAAAAATAGAAGAAGAAGGTTTTGATGTATTTAAAAGTGGATACTGGACAAATGAAAAAGACAAGGGCATATTAATATATGATATGAATGTTTCAAAACTCAATAATATTAAGGTTCATTATGGCCCTAAAATCTGGGCAAAAAAGGCATGCGAAAACTTCAAAAAAGCAAATGGAAATAAATGTTACGTTTTAGATGAATTTTTAGTAGTAGATAGAGAAAGAGAATTTAAAACTGTAACTGACTTAATTAATAATATCTTTACACATGAAAACATTTTCAAAATCAAAATAGGAAAAAACCTAAAAGAAATTGCATTAAATACATTTAATCTTTATTTGATTGATAACTATTTAAAAACCTTAAAAAATGAAGATTTAAATGAATTTTTAGACTTTTTAGATGACTTTTTAAATCCCGGCCAACATACAAGAAGATAGTTTATTTTTTTATTTTAATTTCTTAACTATCGTTTCAAATCATTAGTTTATTATTTTTAATTACCTTCAGCGACTTTTTCATCCTTTCTCTCTTCTACGAATTTAGGAACAGCATACTTTAATGGGTCAAAGGTTTCACGGTTTTCCACTTCAACACATTTCATAC
>CAYQMW010000116.1:0-2339 GCA_964418715.1 uncultured Methanobrevibacter sp.
ATTAAATTATAGATTAATTTGCTAATATCATTATTTAAACAAAATAAGATTAATCACAAGAGATTCAATAAAAATTAAAATGAGATCAGATTATAAAATTTTAAATAATTAAAATAATTAAAATAATTTATTAAAAATATAAATTGTTTAATTACATAGACACTTCAAATTCATTATAAACATCACGTAGAAGTTTAGGAATCTTAAGGCTTTGTGGACATATTTTAACACAGTCCCCACATTCATCACAATCAGATGCACTACCATATTCCTCACTTAAAGCAAATGTTCTATATTGAACCTGTTGTGTTGAAAAGTCTCTAAAACCAAATCTTTTAGAATCATTATATAATGAGAAATATTCAGATATAGGAATGTTATTCTTACAAACACCATCCATACAATATCGACATTCAGTACAATCTATTGCTATATCCTCTTCAAGAATTTTAGATACCTTTTTTAAGATTTCAATTTCATTTAAAGTGATTGGTTTAAAGTTTTTAAAGACATTAATATTGTCTATGGTTTGTTCAAGGTTTTGTGTACCGCTTAATACATATGATACATTATCTAAACTACCGCAAAACCTCATACCCCAACTTGCAATAGAATCGTCAGGATGATAATCTTTTAATAAATCAAAAGCCTCATCACGAATATTTATAAGAGTTCCTCCTTTTAAAGGTTCCATAACTAAAATTTCCAGATTATGTTCTATTGCAATATCATAACATTCTCTTGCTCTAAATGATTGACTTTCCCAATCATGGAAATTAATCTGCATTAAGACAAAATCTAATTCAGGATGCTCCTCAAGGGTCTTTTTAAGTAGTTTTGGCCTATCATGGAATGAAATTCCAATCTTTTTAACTTTACCATTTTGTTTTAATTCATTTAAAAATTTAAAACAATCAATCTTTTTATAGATAGTTTTAGTCCATGTACTTAGATTATGTAACATATAATAATCAAAATATTCTACACCACAACGTTCTAAGGAAAGGTTAAAGTAGTATTCCATATCTTCCCCTTTATTAATTGAAAACAATGGCAATTTATCTGATAAAATAAAACTATCTCTCGGATATTTTTCTACCAATGTTTTTTTAATTCCTTCCTCACTTTGTCCTAAATGGTAAGGTACAGCAGTATCAAAAAAATTTATTCCTTCTTCCATACATGTATCAACCATTTTCTGAAGCTCATCTAAATCCACACTTGTTTGATCATTTTCATCTTTTAGTGGAAGTCTCATTAAACCAAGGCCATACTCAACCATAATATCTCTCTTTAAAAATGGATTTTTTAAATAATTATAATAATTTTAACATTTAATATTTTAAATATTTTATGATTTAAGGGCAAATAAACTTAAAATTACATGAAAAATATGTAAAATAGGGCAATTTCTAAATGAAAATTGTATGAATTAATTAATACAAAAATTATAATTTTTAATACTTATATTATTAATAAAAAAAATAAATGAATAAAATTTAGAATAAGTGAATAATAATAAAGAAAAAAATATATTAAAAAATAATAACAACTTTAAAAAAAAAACAAAATCTAAAATAAAAAAAATATAAAAGAAAATTATAAATCATTGATTAATCTGGAGACCAGTTTATGTCCTGGCTCTTTTTTAAGTGAACCTTCTTTAATATTTGCTTCACTATATGACTGAACATTATCAGCCTCGCCACCTTTGGTATATATTGCCTGAGGAATATCATCACGAGTATGTGTTCCAACAGGTATAGGTGTAGGATGATCTGGCAATACAACTATTTTATAATCATCATAGTTTTCATCCAAGTAATTCCAAATAGGCCCTAAAATATATTCATCAATTGATTCAATGGCTTTAACTTTTTCTTCAACATTTTTAGCATGACCTGCTTCATCAGGAGCTTCAATGTGTACAAAAATCAAGTCATAATCTTTAATATTATTTATTGCATATTGGCCTTTAGCCTTATAATCAGTATCAAAGAATGCAGTAGCCCCTGGCACTTCAATTACATCAATTTGACCATAATTTGCAATACCTTTAAGTAAATCTACACCAGTGATAACGGCTGCTTTAATACCATATAATGATTCAAATGAGTCTAATTGTGGAACAAGTCCTTGTGACCATAACCATACCATATTTGCAGGATTAAGACCTTTATCTTCTCTGGCTTTATTTACCGGATGATTAGATAAAAACTCACATGATTCTAACATTATGTTTTTTATTAACTCAGGATATTTTCCACTCCAGTTAGTATATTCACTAATATCTTCTCCTACTATATCATGTGGTGCAGCTGTATCAAAAGAACATAATT
>CAYQMW010000116.1:2349-6481 GCA_964418715.1 uncultured Methanobrevibacter sp.
TTACTTCATTATTTTCAGCATTATATATGAATATATGTCTATAACTTATTCCAGGATAGAATCTGCCTTTAAAATCATGATATTTGTCAATGAAATAATCATTTAAATCATTGAGTAATATTTCAGCTTCCTGTGAACTTATATGGCTTGCATTAAAATCATATAATAATCCATTCTTTTCTGTTATTGTATTACACCTGAATATTACATCATTTTCATGAGTTTTTATATCATAGTTACCTGCTTCAAGAGGTCCTCTTGCAGTATAATATTTTTCTGGATTAAAACCAAAAATACTCATATTTGCAACATCACTGCCTGGTTGATATTGGTCTAATACATTATTTGTAAGACCACATTTACCTAATTTAGCAATTTTATCCATATTTGGAATGTTAGCATATTCAAGTGGAGTTTTACCATCTAACTCATCTAAAGGGTAATCACTCATACCGTCTCCAATTATAACAATATATTTCATATATATTCTCCGGAAAATTCTTTTAAAATCAGAATAATATAATAATAAAATTTAAAAAAAACCTTTAAAATAATTAAAAAAATTAAAAAATAAATTAAATTGAATAAATAAAAAAATTTGTTTATTCTACTTGATATTTTTCTCTGATAACATGAATTAAATCAGTTAACATAGCAGATGCAGTTTCAACAGAACCTGCACCAATACCCATAACAGTTACCTCACCTGATAAATCAGTTGTAACAGTAGCCATATTTAAGGTACCGTTAATATCAAATGCACTGCCTTTTTTAACAAGTCTTGGTGAAACTTCAAGATTGTCACGTGAAACTTCTGCAATTAACTTAATCAAGTATCCTTCCTTATCTGCAAGTGAAATAGCTTCAGATGTTATTTCAGATATACCCTTAACTTTAACATCATCATATTTTGCAGGTATACCAAGAACAGAATTAGCAAGGATAACAGTTTTACATGCTGCATCTATACCTTCAACATCCTGAGTTGGATCTGTTTCAGCAATACCTAATGTTTGTGATTCTTTTAAGGTATTTTCATAACTTGTACCTTCTGAAGTCATTCTTGATAAAATATAATTAGTTGTACCATTCAAAATACCTACAATAGATTCAACTTTATTTGCAGGTAATGTTTCTTGAGCAAGGTTAATGATAGGCATTGTTCCGCCAACACTAGCTTCAAATTTAAAAATAATATTATTTTCTTTTGCAGAGTCTAATAATTCATTATAATCAAGGGCAAGGTGTCCTTTATTTGAGGTTACAACATCTTTAGATTGTTTAAATGCTTTTAATGTAAGGCTTTTTGCAGGTTCAGCATCAACAATATTGGTAGGAGTAGCTTCTAAAAGTACATCATATTCACATGCATCCAAAACATCCAAACCACTAATATCAGTACCATATTCTGGATAATTAGCTAATTTACCTGTTTCATTTTTAATTCTTATTAACTCTTCCTCATCAAGTCCATCAGAACAAATTGCAGAGGAAGAGGAATCAGCAACAGAAACAATTTTTAACTCTACTCCGTATAATTCTTTAATGTTTTCTTTCTTTAATAATACTACTTTGGCCAAACCCTGACCAACAGCACCAAAACCCATTATACATAATCTTAAATCTTTCATGAAAACCCCTCATTTACACTTCATTAATAACTAAAAGGTCTTTGGTATTAGCTATTTCTCTAATTTTATTTAGTACTGTGTTCTTTAATCCTAAAGCCGTTTCAACAGTTATTAATCCAGATGACCTTTCTTCATTGTTAAATTTAATTTCCATACCAACAACTGTAACATTTTCCAGTTCATTTAACTTATCAACAGTATCCCTTACATCTGTATCAATAATATGGCCAATAAGTATAGTACTTACTTTAATAGTTCTAAGTGATCCGTCTACTTCCAATATTCTTATACCATTACTTTCCAAGGTTTCAATAATTTTTTCAAGATTTTGTCTTTCTCCTTCAACAGTTATTTGAACCGGGATTTTACCATTTTCATTCTTATTTGTCCTATCATGGATAACTGAAACAAGATTAGCACCTAATTCACTGAAAGGTTCAAGAGAATTAACTAATTGTCCAGGAGTATCTGAAAGTTCAAGTACTAAATTCATTTTCATACTATCACCAACTATTGTGTCCAAACAGCTTTTTTAACAATTAAATTACCATTTTTATCAGTTTTGGCATTTCTTAATATTTTAGATGAATCTTTTTGTACTGCTTCATCTTTACGAGTAAGATTTAAATTATCTGTAATATAATATGTTTCTTCTAAATCTGGAATAGATTCTAAAGTTTTAGAAAATTCATTTAAGATTTTTTCTGCATCTTCTTTAATTTCCATAATTTAACTCCAAAATTTTGTAATTAATTTTTAATATAATTATAATAATATTAGTTTAATTTTTATATTTTATAAACTTTATTTATAAGCAACTATGAAATCGCCAAATACATAAATTTTTAAAATTTTCATTGAAGTTACATAATAAAAAATATGTAAAAAGTCCCATATAATTGGTCAATTAATTAAAAAAATAGTATAAAATTAAATAGTTTTAACTAAATTATCATAATATTGATTAAGATCAAGATTTTTTAATACCTTTTTCCTAAGTATTTTATCTATACCAGAACCATATTGTGCTGCTTTTTTACTCCTATATGCAATATTATCCGGTATACCTTTACTTGAAGCGAGATCTCTTAATATATTTTTTCTAATGGTATCTTCACCATTGTCTATTTTATATTTAGCAGGTATATTTAAAGACCATTTTACTAAATCTTCTGATAAAAATGGAACTCTAAGTTCTACTCCATTTGCCATAGAAGCAGCATCATCCCGTTCTAGGTTTACATGATAAATATTGTAAATATCATCTCTTAATTCATATTCTACAGCTTTAAACCGTTTATACCTGAATCCATCTTTAGCAAGATATCCTTCATTAAAGGTTTTTAAATACCTATTATATCCTGCAAATAGTTCATCTGCACCTTGACCTGAAAGGGCAACCTTTATATTGTCTTCATGTATCATAGAGCTTGCAAGATAAATAGTCATTCCAACTCCAAGTTTCATAAGATTTGGTTCTTCGATTGCAAGTAGAGTATTATCTAGAGAGTCTTTCACCAAATCTTCATTGATTATTTTAACTTTTAAATTCTGATTTAATGATTCAGCAACAATTTTAGCATGCTTTAAATCTTGAGATTCTTCATTAGCTACTGTATAAAGAGTAAGTTTTTGATTTTCATCTAAATTATCTAAAACATAATATAAAAGTAATGTGCTGTCAACTCCTCCAGAGAAGATTAAAGCAATATCATCAATGTTTATGATTCTATCTTTAACTGACTTATCTAAAAGATTATCTAATTCTTTTAAATATGTTTCATATTTGTGATTTTTACCAGAATCATAGTCACAAATTACATGTTTTGGAGGATATTCCTTAAAATTAAACAATATATAACCAGGAGTTAAGGAGTATATATTCTCTTTTATGCCAATTTTCCATAAAGCTTTTCTTTCAGATGCAAATGCTTGAAGACCATTAACCTCACCATAAAAAAGTGGTTTAATACCTAGTTTATCTCTTGTTATACCTATATTTTCCCCATCAAAAACAGAATATACATAATCCCCATCAATAATACGATTTGTATGTTCTACAGCATTTAAAAGATTATAATCTTTATTATAATAATAGCTTAAAAGTTTAATTAAAAGCTCACTATCGGTTTTAGGAGCTTCATCATCGTATAAATTTGATTTTAAAAAGTCCAAAACCTCTTTATAATTATATATCTCTCCATTAAAAGCCAATATTAAATCTTCATATTTGATTGGTTGTAGGTTTAGACTATTATCATCATTATAAAAGTTAAAAATTGAAAGTAAATTATGACCTATACCTATATTGTACAAATTATTATCATCTTTAAAATCAGATAGTTTTAAATTATTATCAAAAACACTATTTTCCTTGCCTTTAAGATAAATGCCATGACTATCCATACCCCTACTTTCAATTATCTTCATCATTGAAAGAATTGATACAGCTTTAAACTCTCCTCTTAATCCTACTATCCCACACATATTATCAATTTATT
>CAYQMW010000117.1:0-6476 GCA_964418715.1 uncultured Methanobrevibacter sp.
TTTTTATAAAATATTTTTTTATAATAGATTTAAAATATTCTTTTTATTTATTTTATATTTATTTTTTATGGAGTAATTTAATGTTTGAGATTAAAGCTAAAGATAATAAGGCAAGAGTCGGTGTACTTAAAACGAAACATGGAAATGTAACTACTCCTGCTTTAATGCCTGTTATACATCCTGGAAGACAAACTATTGATGTAGCTAAACAGGGTGCAAGTATTGTTATTACAAATTCATATATTATATTTAAAGACGAAGAGTTAAAAGAAAAGGCATTGGCTGAAGGGGTTCATAAGTTAATTAATTTTGATGGCCCTGTTATGACAGATTCAGGTTCATTTCAACTATCAGTATATGGGGATATAGATATTGGAAATACTGAGGTAATTGATTTTCAGGAAGCTATTGGAACAGATATTGGAACATCACTTGATATTCCAACTGCACCTTATGTTACTCGTGAAAAGGCAATGGAAGATTTAGAGATTACTATTGAAAGGGCAAAAGAAGCTGTTCAATATAAAAAAGATAATAATATTGAAATGCTTTTAAACTCTGTTTGTCAAGGTTCTACATTTCTTGATTTAAGGGAAAGTTGTGCAAGTGAGTTGAGTAAAATTGATTCTGATTTGTATCCTATTGGTGCAGTAGTACCTTTAATGGAAATGTACAAGTATGCTGATTTAGTTGATGTTGTAATGCATTCAATGAAAAACTTGCCTGATAATGTTCCTCGCCACTTAATGGGGGCAGGTCATCCAATGATCTTTGCACTTTGTGTTGCAATGGGTTGTGATTTGTTTGATTCAGCAGCATATGTATTATATGCAGAAGATGACCGTTTACTATCAACTAGAGGTACTTATAAACTTGAAAATTTAACTGAGATGCCTTGCTCATGTGAGGTATGTTCTAAATACACTCCAGATGATTTAAGGGCAATGGATAAGGAGGAACGTGTTAAACTTATTGCTCAACATAACCTTGCAGTCTCACTTGGAGAAATCAGAACCATCCGTCAGGCAATATATGATGGAAATTTAATGGAACTTGTTGAGGAACGTTGCAGGGCTCATCCGGCACTTTTAAATGGTTTAAGGCAATTGGGAGAATATAGTGATGATTTGGAATATTATAATCCAAGTAGTAAAAATTCTGCATTCTTCTATACTGGTCCTGAATCATTACAAAGAGGTGAAATCAGACGTCACATTAAAAAACTAAGAGAAATGGATAAAAAATCCACTTTAATACTTGCTCCTCCAACTAGAAAACCATACTCTAAAAACATTTCAGGTAAACTTGGAAGATTCTATGTTTACGGTGAAGAGATGGAACTTGATTTGGAAGATGCTGATATGATGGCTTTGGATTTGCCATTTGGTCTTATTCCTCTTGATATTGATGAAATTTATCCATTAAGTCAAAATGAAGCTCCTAAAATAAAGGATGCAGATGCAGTAGAGTTTATTGAAGATTGTATTGAAGAATTTGCAGAATATTATAATCAAATTCTTATACATCAAAGTATAGTAAATCATTTTGACTTTGATTTAGACAGGATCCATCCGCAGTCAGATGATATCAGATACATTAAGGATGATTTAAGAAAGATTAAAGCAATTGCTGATTATCAGTTTGGTATTGGTTCTGGGGATGTCTTATTTGATGGTAAGGTCAAAATTGAAAAGTCCAAAAAAACTGGTAAGATTAGACATATTTCTGTTGATGGTAATTTAGTTGCAAATATGAGAGCTTCAGATGCATTTCTGGTTCTAACAAAAGAAGGTGGAAAAAAATTACATGATGCCACAAACTATCCTCATAATAGGGTAGTTGTAAATCAGGATTCTGAACCATTTACTCGTGATGGTAAAAGTGTATTCTGCCAATTTGTTGTTGATATGGATGAAAATATTCGCTCAGGAGATGAGGTTTTAATTGTTAATGAGGATGATGAACTTCTAGCAATAGGTAAAGCTTTATTAAACTCACGGGAAATTGAAAGTTTTAATAATGGACAAGCTATAAAAACTAGAAAAGGATTTAAAAAATAATTTAATTATTATTTCAATAAAATTTAATTGAATATAAATATATTAATTAATTTCACTATAAAATAGATTTAATTTTTTAATAAAAGTTTTTTAATCTAAATAAAACTATTAAATAAGATGAATTAAATAAATTATTATGAGTACTATAAATTTAAGAGGAATAAAATATGATACCTGGTATGAACCCTAAAAAAATGAAACAAATGGAAAGACAAATGAAAAAAATGGGAATGAAAATGGAAGATGTTGAAGGTGTAGAAGAAGTAATTATTAGATGCACCGATAAAGATATCATTATCTCTCCAGCTGAAGTTAATATTATGAATGTTATGGGTAGTGATACCTATCAAATTACAGGTAATGCTCGTGAAGTTGAGCGAGAAGTTGTTCTTGAAATTGATGAAGAGGATATTGAACTTGTAGCTAATCAGGCAGGAGTTTCAAAAGAAGTGGCTGAAGAAGCTTTAACCGAAGCTAAAGGAGATTTAGCTGAAGCTATTATGAAATTAAGCCAATAAATTTAATTCAACCTATCAAATTATTAATCTAATCTTTTAATAATTTTTACTTTATTTTTTATTTTTTAATTTATTAATTAAAAATCATTTTTTAAAACAAAATTAAAAGTTTTTGATATTATGGTACTTATTGCACAAATATCTGATATACATGTAAGTAATTCTGATTTTAATAAAGATATGTTTTTAAAAGCAGTTGATGAGATAAATACACTTAATCCAGATATGATTATTTTAACTGGTGATTTAACAGAACATGGATACTACTCTGAATTTGCTGAAGCTACTGAATATTTAAAGATGTTTAATTCAAGTCTTTTTGCTATACCTGGAAATCATGATGCAAGAAATATTGGGTATCGCACCTTTGAAGAACTTATTGGAGATTGTAGTTGGAAATTAACAAAAGATGATGAGGATTTGGTAATATTAGGTTTAGACTCTGCAACTCCAGATCTAGATCAAGGTCATATTGGCAGATTACAACAGGTATGGATGGAAAATGAATTAAATAAATGTATGCTTGAGAATAAATTTTCTATTGTAGCAATGCATCATCATATTATTCCCCTTCCGGGAACTGGTAGGGAGAGAAATATCCTAACAGATGCAGGTGATATTCTCCAATCATTAATATCTCATGAAGTTGATATTGTTATTGGTGGACATAAACATGTTCCACATTTATGGCAGATGGATAGAACCTTATTTGTTAATGCAGGTTCACTTTCCTCATATAAATTAAGGGGAAAAGAAGTTAACTCATATAATACTATCCACATAAGTGATAATAATATTGAGATATACTTAAATAAATTAGATGGAAATAAAATGTTACTTGGAAATTTTAAAAGAAATTTAATTTAATTTTTAGTTATTTTTTTTAATTTCATTTTCTGATTTTTTTTTAATTTTTCCGATTTTATTTTAATTTTATAAATTTTATAAAAATTATGAAAAATAGTAAATTTTAATAACCACATATAGATGAGCATATTACTTTTTACTATTTTTTAATAATTACTCATTTAATAAAAATTATTGATAATTTTAATATAATCTTAAAATTTATATTTTTTTTAAACAACATTATTTTTAATTTTAATGGTATGATTTTTTCTATTTTTATAAACTAACTTTTTTATTAGTACATATTTTATAATAAAGCTTATAATTTATAAGTTTTTAAAAATCTAGAACTAACTATTTAATATTAATAATATTTAAATATATGATTACTTAATAATAATATATGATGAATTTTTTATTTTAATCATAAAAAATTATTAAAATGTATAAAATTATTTTTAAATCGGCAAGAGATATGGGGTAATTATCATGAAAGTAATTGTTGATGCATCTAATGTGGCACATTTTAAAAAAAATGAAAATTCAGAGCCTATGTTAAGTAATATTTTAGCCGCTGTTGAAGCTTTAGAAGCTAAAGATGATGAATTTGTAGTTATAGCAGATGCTTCTCTTTCTCATGATATTGATAATAAAGATGATTACCATAAACTTGTTGCTGATGAAAGTATTGAAGAAGTGCCTGTAGGTAACAATGCAGATCATTTCATCTTAAAATTAGCTGATGAAGAAAATGCTAAAATATTATCTAATGATAAATTTAGAGATTTTAAAGATGAATTCTATAATATTGATGCTATGAGAATTCCATTTTCTTTTGATGGAAATAAACTTGTTATGGGCAAATCTAAAAGTCCTAAAAAGGATAAAAATATCCTTCAACACATTTGTGATGAAATATTAAATCAATTGGAGAATAAGCGTTGGGAGACTTTTAGAGAAAAAGATGGTTTGGAACTTACTCCTTTAAATATTGCAAAAGAAGCTATTATTAAACTTGATGATTCTAAAAAATCTGGTTTGGATAATAAGATTGAAGGAGTTTTATCTAAAATACCTATGTTTAAAGAAGTTATGAACATGGTAGATGGTGTTGAAACTGCTGCTCCTTTTGTTATATTTGTTCTTGTACATCCAAGAGACTATAAGGTTACCGTTAAAAATGCAGGTTCTATTTCTAATGCAGTTTCTGAAAGGTTAAGACTTCCTAAAAAACCATTAATTGCTGTTAGAAATGATTTATTTACAAAACCTGGTACTTTTAATTTAAATACTCTTTATTCTGACGAGGTTATGGATTATCCTCCGTTTAATATTGAAATCCGTATTGATACTTATGATGAAACTTTTATAAAGAAAAATTCCAGAAATATTGCAAGTACAGTTGCAAGTAGGTTAGGTTCATGGAAATTCCCATTTGTTACTGTTAAATCTGATATTATGCTTGAAAAACCTGGTGAATTTGAAATATTCTTAGAAAGGGGGGAAAATGACAATGGCTGATTATGGTATTACTCGTTATTTAATTTCATTATTTACTGGTTATAGGGCTATTAGTATTGGTACTAAATTTTTCCCTACCAACGAAACTGAAACAGAATATGTAGATTTATTTAATTATACAGAAACTGTTTTACTTGAGCTTGAAGAAGCTGAAATCACAACAGACAGTATTTTTTATAACTTAATGCGTGATGTAGGTGAAGAGAATATTCCAGAAAACCACAGTTTTTATGAATTAAAACCTGCTGAGCAAAGAGTCGAAGAATATGCTCTTGTAAGTAATATTATTATGGGTAATGACCGTTACCTATATATTGAATTACCTCATCCTCATAAAATTATGGATGAATTTGCAAATATGATTGTAGCGGCTAAAGGTCAGATTGTAGAGAGATCATCCTCTGAGATTATTGCTAAAATGACCAGTAAAAATGAGGCAATTAAAATTGCTTTACATATGATTAGTTTAGGTTATAAAAATAATTTAATTGTAACCGGTGCAGTAGGTATGACAGGTGCTGCAGCTTTAGAGAGATCTATTAATTATACTCGTGAAGTTGGAGGCTTTTCTGGTATTGCATTTACTAAACTTGGTGGAGAATATGCTTTAGTTATTGATGGGCCTTTTGAAATTGGTAAATCCCAAAAAACTGTTTATGATAATTACTTGTTTATTGATATTATTGATTCTACTGGTTTTATCAGTAAATATGGTAGGGACAAACTTTTAGAATTAATGAATGGTGTTAAAAGTTTTGTTGAAAGTGAATGTCAAGGTCAAGTTGAAGGTTATCGTGAAGGTGGAGATGACTTTATTGCAAGATTCCCTAGTAAAGATTTGGCAATCAGAGCAGGTCTTGATACTGCTTGGTTTATTTTAAATAATGGTGCTAAGGTTAGAGCAGGTGTTGGTAGAAGTAGAAGAGAAGCTGGTGAAAGAGCTCAACTTGCTGATGATATTTTTGTACTTGGAAAACCATTATCTTTAGTTGTATTTGAACTTGCTAATGGTATTTATGCATATAATGTTCCTTCTGAGTTTTCAAGAACTGTTATAGATCTACTTACCAATCAGAAAGGTAAATTAATTGCATTATTTATTTGTGTATTCTTCTTATGCTACTTCTTAGCAGTTGTAGGCCAACCTATATATGCATTTGCTGTTTTATTAATCGTAATTATATATGCAGCAGCATCATAATTAACTTTACTTATTTTTTTTATTTTTATATATTTTTACTTATTTATTTTTAATTTATTTATATATAAATCATTTAATGAGATATCAATATAATTTATTATGGAATTTTTCATTTTAAAGGATTTATATTTAAAAAAACAAATAAAATATTACTATTATATAGAAAAAGTATTACAAAATTAGTGTTTTATAAGGTCTTTAAATTTGAAATTAGATTGGCATTATTATTGAATTATCAATAATAATTATAATAATAGAAAGTTAATTAGAATATCAAAATTTCTACTTCACTTCTACGTATATCATCAAGTAAGAGACGAGTAACGT
>CAYQMW010000118.1:0-6440 GCA_964418715.1 uncultured Methanobrevibacter sp.
AACTTTATAATTTTTAAATTAAAAATACTAAAATTTAAATACATAATACTAATAATTAGTTATAGTTTATTTAAGAAAACTATTTATTAAATTTTAATTAAATTTATTTTAAAAAAGGTATTTTACTGTTATTATTTTTAATAGGTGATTTTATGAAAACTAATGAAGTAATGGATACTTATGATAAACATGTTCTTCACACTTATGGAAGACAACCAATTGTAATCGATCATGCTCATGGAGTTAAAGTTTATGATATAGAAGGTAAGCAATATTTAGATTTCTTTGCTGGAATTGCTGTAAATAATGTTGGTCAAACTAATGAGAAGGTTGTTAGTGCAATTCAAAACCAGGCAGAAAAACTTATTCATTGTTCAAATATTTACTATAATGTTCCAGGGGCTGAATTGGCAGAGAAATTAGCAAAACTTTCAGATTTTGATAAAGTATTTTTCTCAAACAGTGGTGCTGAGGCAAATGAGGCTGCAATAAAACTTGCAAGAAAATTCACAGGTAAAGGTGAAATCATCACAGCTTTAGAATCATTCCACGGAAGAACAATGTTAACTGTTACAGCAACAGGTCAGGAAAAATTCTCAAAACCTTTTAAACCAGTTCCACCTGGATTTACATATGTTCCATATAATGATATTAAAGCAATGGAAGAAGCTATTGGTGATGATACCTGTGCAATTATGTTAGAAGTTGTTCAAGGTGAAGGCGGAATTAATGTTGCAGATAAAGAATATATGAAGGCTGTTGAGAAATTATGTAGAGACCATGATATTCTTTTAATCATTGATGAAGTTCAAACAGGAATGGGCAGATGTGGAACTCTTTTTGCATATGAGGAATATGGAATTAAACCGGATATTATGTCTCTTGCAAAAGGTTTAGGTGGAGGTTTCCCAATAGGTGCTACCCTTGCAACTGATAAAGTTGCTGTTGGTTTCGAGCCAGGTGATCATGGTTCTACCTTCGGAGGTAATCCTCTTGCATGTGCAGCAGCAAATGCAGTTATTGATGTAATCCAAGATGAAAATTTACTTGAAAACTCTAAGAATATGGGTAAGTATGCTATTGAAAAATTAAACACTCTTAAGGAAAAATATGATTTTATTGCTGATGTAAGAGGTTTAGGTCTTTTAATAGGTATTGAACTTAGTATGGATGGTGGAGATATAGTTGATAAAATGAGAGAAAAAGGAGTATTAATAAACTGTACTGCAGGTAAAGTTTTAAGACTTGCTCCGGCTTTAATCATAACTTGTGAAGACATCGACACTTTGACTCAGGCATTAGATGAAGTTTTCACTGAAATAAATAGTTAAATATTTTTTATTTTTCCATTTTTTTTAAGATTTTTTCTTAAAAATTCTTATTTTTTTATTTATCAATTTTTTAATGATTTATACAGTCTTTTTCATTAAATTTATTTATTAGTAAAATTAAAAATACAATAAACTAAATTATTTTTATATATTAAAATTATTGTTTAAAGGGTTTTTTAAAATGGCTATAGTTAATAAGAAATTTTATAATAATGAAACTGAATATAGTGATGGTTCAGTTGAAGATGATATATTAGATATTGTAAAAAATAATGAAGATTTTGAAGATATAATTAATGAAGATTTAAGATGGCCTGTATTTTACCATTTATCTCATTTAAGACAAAATTTATATAATTGGTATCCTTTCCGTAAAGATGCTAATCTTCTTGAAATCGGTGCTGGTTGTGGGGCATTAACTGGATTGTTTTGTAGTAGGGTTTCAAAAGTTACTGCTGTCGAATTAACTGAAAGAAGATCCAAAATTATTTATAACAGACACAAAGATTTAGAGAATCTTGAATTATTCCCTGGAAACCTAAATAATATGGAATTTGAAGAGAAATTTGATTATATTATTCTTTGTGGAGTTCTTGAATATGCTTATAGGTTTACTCCATCAGATAGTCCATATGTAGATTTTATTAAAAAAATTAAAAGTATGTTATCTGAAGATGGAGTAATATTAGTAGCTATTGAAAATCGTATAGGATTAAAATATTTATCAGGTTCTAAAGAAGATCATCTTGGTAAATGGTTTGTTGGAATAGATGATTACCCAAATATTGATACTGTTAGAACCTTTTCAAGACATGAACTTGAAGAAGTTGTTAAAGAAGCAGGTTTCAAGCATTATAAATTCTTTTACCCATACCCTGATTATAAATTCCCTACAGTCATACACACTGACGAGTTAGTAGAAGAAATGCCTGTTTCATTTAAAGCGCCTAATTATGACAGGTCTAAAGTTAAATGTTTTGAAGATTACATCTTTAATTATGCACTAGCTCAAGAAGGAATAAGTAAATACTTTGCAAATTCATTCTTCTTAGAACTTAGAAATAGTGATGCAGCACATGAATCTGATAATCTTGCATATTCCCGTTTAAGTGCTGCTCGTGATAAGAAATTTAGAATCGGTACTAGTATCTATAAAAAAGATGATGAATATGTTGTAAATAAATTCCCATTGACTAAGGAAGCTGAACAACATCTTGAATATATGAATGGCTACTCACAACATTATTTTGGAAAAATTAAATGTTTAGATAGTGTAATTGAAGATAATGACTTAAAATATGATTTTGTTGAGGGTGCAGATTTCTCTAAACAAATTACTGATATGATTAAAGCAAGAACTGATAAAGCTGATGTAATTAACTACTTAAAAGATATTTACTCTGCTATGACAGTAAATGCTTCAAAAAGAGATGATTTCTATACTGAGGAATTTAAAGAGGTTTTCGGAGATGAAGAAATTAATGAGCCATTTTACACAGAAGATGTGTCTAATATTGATTTAATATTTGCTAATTTATTTAATGTTAATGATGAGATTGTAGCTATTGATTATGAATGGTGTTTCAATTTCCCAATTCCTATTGAATACATATTCTGGAGATCACTTAATTTTGAAATAGTTCACAATAAAATCTTTAAAAACTTCTTTACTATGGAAGAATTATTTAAGGCGTTTGAATTTAACACTGACTGGATTGATACATTTAAAGCTTGGGAGAAAGCTTTTAGTAAATATGTCGGTACTGTACCAAGACCTAAACAAAAAATTTCTACAGCATCAAGTGTTCTTAAAAAGGCAAACGAATCTTCTAAAAAGTTAAGAGAAAAACAAAAAGAAATCAATAAACTTAAAAAGGAAAATAAAAAATTAAAGAAAAAAGTTAAATTAATGGAGTCTTCCAAATCTTGGAAGATAACTAAACCATTAAGGGATTTAAGAAATTCCCATTAATCTAATAATTTTCTTTTAATTATTTACTTTTAATTAATTTAATTTCATTTATTAACTTTTTACTTATTTTCTTTTTATTTAACTTTATTATTCATTGTCTTTTTTTATAGTTAAGTTATATAGGATTTTTATTTTTAATAAGTTAGAGTGGAATTTTAAAAAATTAACCATAAGTTAATATAGCAAATTTTTTTACCATAACTTGCTTTTTCTTAAAGTGAAAGTCAATATATTTTTTGCTATAAATTTATATATTATAAGATTTAAATATAATCTGAAAACTTTTTTTAAATAATATTATAGTGTCTATAATTTTTATTTAGAATTAATTTTACATAATATCGAGGAATCAAGTTTTAAATTATATATTTTAAATAATTATTCATTGGAGGAATAGTATGGATTTAAATTATAAAGCAAATGATAAAGACCATTTAGATATTGGTGGTGCTGATGCATTAGATTTAGTTGAAGAATTTGGAAGCCCTATATATGCAATTGATGAGGCAAGAATAAGGGAAAATTATAATAAATTTTATAATTCATTTTCAAAATATTATCCAGATTTTAAAGTATTCTATGCATGTAAAGCAAATACAAACCTTGCAGTTATGAAAATTCTTGAAAGTGAAGGTTGTTGTGTAGATACAGTATCACCTGGTGAAGTTTATATTTCCCGTAAATTAGGATTTTCTCCTGATAGAATATTGTTTACTGGTAATAATATTACAAATGAAGAACTTAAAATGGTTCATGATATGGGAGTAATCTTAAATATTGACTCTGTATCAGCACTTAACAGACTTGCAGAAGTAGTTGATCCTAAAGGACTTAAAATTTCTTTTAGAGTAAATCCTATGGTAGGTGCAGGTCACCATGAACATACTATTACTGGAGGAGTAATGAGTAAATTCGGTATAATGGATAATGAAGCATCAGAAGTTTATGCTGCTGCAAAAGACTTAGGTTTCAATCCAATCGGTATGCATTCTCACATCGGTTCAGGAATCTTAGATCCAGAACCATTTAAACTTGCAATCGGTTCTACTATGGATATTGCAGGTAAAGTCCATGAAGAAGTTGGTATTGACTTTGACTTTGTTGACTTTGGTGGAGGTGTAGGCGTACCATATACTCCTGAAGAGAAAGCATTAGATTTGGACCACTTTGCACATGAAAATATTACTTACTTTAAAGAAAAACTTGCAGAATATAATATGGGTAACCCTACAATGTTCCTTGAACCTGGAAGATATTTAGTTGCTGATGCAGTAACATTACTTGTTAAAGTAAACAGTGTAAAACAAAGTTACAGAAAATTCATAGGTGTTAATGCAGGATTTAATACATTACTTAGACCTTCAATGTATGATTCATATCATCATATTGTAGATGCAAGTAGAATGAGTGCTCCTATTTCCCAAGAGGTAGATGTTGCAGGTAATGTTTGTGAATCTGGAGATTTATTTGCAAGAGACAGACCTCTTCCTGATGTTCAAGAAGGAGATGTTTTAGGAATATTAAATGCAGGTGCATATGGATTTACTATGGCATCTAATTATAATTCAAGACCTCTTCCTGCGGAAGTACTCGTAACTGATGGTGAAGCTACTTTAGTACGTAAAGCTCAAACCTTTGATGATTTATTCACTAATCAGATTATCCCTGAACATTTAGAATAATCGAATTATTTTAAATATTTAAATAATTTTATTATTCTTTAATATTTAGAATGATTAAGATTGTTAAGATTTTAATAATTGGTGTTTATTATGGATTTAAAAGGATTAAAATTTTCAAAAATGCATGGTATTGGTAATGATTTTGTAATTATTGATGAAAGTGAAGTTACACAAATTCCAGAAACAGATAAACCTGAAGCATGTAGATTCTTATGTGATAGACATTTTGGTGTAGGATCAGATGGAGTATTATTTGTTGTTACATCTAATGTTGCAGATATTGGATACAGAATGTTTAACCCAGATGGTAGTGAAGCTGAAATGTGTGGAAATGGAATTAGATGTTTTGGAAACTTTGTATACAGTAACAAAATACTTGAAACAGAATCTATGACTGTTGAAACTAAAAGTGGAATTAAAACTATTGATATTACCTTAGAAAATGATAAACCTAAATTCTTCAGAGTAAATATGGGAACAAGTACATTTAAAACTGAAGAAATCCCGATGACTTATGCGGATGAAGAATGTGTTGATGGTGAAATTGAAGTTGATGGTGAAACATTTAAACTTACAGCTGTAAGTGTTGGAAATCCTCATGCAATTATATTTGTTGATAATGTTGATGAGGTTGATATTGATAGGTTTGGTCCTGCTATTGAGTGTCATAGACTTTTCCCTGAAAAAATCAATGTTCATTTTGTTGAAGTAATCTCAGAACATGAAGGTAAAATGAGAACCTGGGAACGTGGTGCTGGTGTAACTTTAGCTTGTGGAACCGGTGCAACTTCAACAGCTATTGCAGGATACAAATTAGGACTTTTTGATTCAAATGTACTTTTACATTTACCTGGAGGTAATCTTAAATTTACTGTCTATAAAGAAGGTGAAGAATTAGGTGCATTTATGGAAGGTCCTGCAAAATTAGTATTTAATGGAGAAATCCTATAATTTCTCTATTCTTTATTATTTTTAAGATTTTTATTAATTCTTCTTTATTTTTCTTATTTTACTTTTTTTTAGAATCAGCTATTTTTTAGAAATTTAGTTTTTTTACTAAATCTATTTTTTTACATATTTTAGCTTATGTATGAAGATTTTATTCACGTTATTTTATTTTTTATTTTTTATTTTCTATTTTTTTAATTGTATTTAGTGTATAATCCTTATTTTTTTAATTTAAATAAATTAAACTTTTTATAATAAATAAGCATTAATCAGTACAATGTCTTCAAAGAAAAAGTGTTCCTTAGCTTTAATTTCACACATAAAACCTTCTTTTGATAAAATTTCAAATGTTTTACTAATATCAGATAATGATGATTGAATCAGTTGTACCAAACCACCCTTGTTTAAATGATTTTTCACTTCATATAAGAAGGGGTCTATAATTTTCCTTCCATCTATTCCACCATCAAATGCATAATTTAAAGTGTCATCAATAACATCATCGTT
>CAYQMW010000119.1:0-2343 GCA_964418715.1 uncultured Methanobrevibacter sp.
TAGTAATAATCAAATGGAGGTTAATTAATGAATCTTACTACTCAAAAAAGATTAGCTGCAGATATTCTTAAAGTAGGACTCAATCGTGTATGGATTGACCCAGAAAGAATCGAAGAAGTATCAAGGGCTATTACTAGAGATGGAGTTAGGCAGTTAATCAATCAAGGGGCTATAAAAGCTAAACCTAAAACTGGTATTAGCAGTTACAGATCTAAAAAAATAGCACAACAAAAGAAAAAAGGTAAACGTAAAGGTAAAGGTAGTGTTAAAGGAGCAAAACATGCAAGAACTCCTAAAAAACAAGCTTGGATGTCTACCATCAGAGCTTTAAGAACTGATTTAAGGGATATGCGTGATGCTGGAGAAATCGATGCTACTACATATAGAAAATTATATAAAATGGCAAAAGGTGGAGCATTTAGAAGTAAATCTTACATGAAAAACTATGCTCGTGACCATGATATGATTAAAAACTAGGAGTGAATAGAATGGCACAAGGTTCAAATTATAAAGTAGCATTTAGAAGAAGAAGAGAAGGAAAAACTGACTATGCTCAAAGATTCAGATTAGCTGATTTAGATACACCTAGATTAGTAGTCAGAGTTTCTAACGCTAATGTTATTGTTCAAGTTATAAATATTCGTAATGGTGGAGATGAAACTGTCGTATCAGCTCACAGTAAAGAATTAAGAAAATTAGGTTGGTTAGGCGGCTCTAAAAATACTAGTGCAGTATATTTAACCGGTTACTTATGTGCTAAAAAAGCATTAAGTGCTGATGTTGATTATGCAGTATTAGATATTGGATTAAAATCTTCAACCAAAGGTTCAAAAATATATGCAGCTCTTAAAGGAGCAGTAGATGCTGGTTTAGAAGTTCCTCATGGAGAATCTGTTCTTCCTGAAGATGATCGTGTTACTGGTCAAACTATTGCAGATTACGCAGAATCTTTAGAAGAAGATGAATTAAATAAAAAATTCTCTCAATATATAGAAAGAGGTCTTCAACCTGCAGATTTACCTAATCATTTTGATGAAATTTTAAATAAAATTGATGAGGCTGAGGTATAAATATGAGTTTTAATATGGAAGAATGGGAACCTAAAACCAATGTCGGTAGAATGGTTAAAGACGGAACCATTACTGATATTGATGAAATATTTGAAAAAGGTCTCTCAATAATGGAATTAGAAATTATCGATGCATTACTCCCTGATTTAGAAGAAGAAGTAATGGATGTTAACTTAGTTCAAAGGATGCACAAATCCGGTAGAAAAGTTAATTTTAGAGTTATTGTTGCAGTTGGTAACAAAAATGGTTACGTTGGTTTAGGCCAAGGTAAAGCTAGAGAAGTAGGTCCTGCAATTAGAAAAGCTGTTGATAATGCTAAATATAATATTATCAAAGTTAGAAGAGGTTGTGGAGATTGGGGTTGTGTTTGTGGAAGACAACACACTGTTCCTTTCAAAGTCAACGGTAAAGCTGGTAGTGTAAATGTTACTCTCATGCCTGCTCCTGCAGGTGTAGGTCTTGCTATTGGTGATGTTGGTAAAACCATCATGTCTCTTGCAGGTTATGAAGATGTATGGTCTCAAACTAGTGGTCAAACTCAAACTACTATTAACTTTGCAAATGCAGTTTTCGATGCATTAAAAGAAGTTTGTAAAGTTAAAGCAAGTGAAAATGATCTTAAAGCAATGGGAGTTATATCTAAATAAATGGTGATTTTATGTTTTTAGTAATAAGAATTAGAGGAAGAACTGGAGTTAAAAAAGGTATCTCTGATACTATGGATATGTTAAGACTCAATAGAATTAGCCATGCTGTATTAATTGATGAAAATGACAGTTACAAAGGTATGCTCCAAAAAGCTAAAGATTATATTACCTGGGGAGAAATTGATGTTGAAACTTTAACAAAAATTATCTCTAAAAGAGGTAGACTTGTTGGAGATGTACATATTAGTGATGAATACCTTCAAGAAAATACTGATTATAAATCTATTGAAGAATTAGCTAATGCTTTAATCAATGGTGAAGTCAAAGCTCAAGATGTTGGTATGAAACCTGTATTCCGTTTCCACCCTCCTAGAAAAGGTTACAAAGGAATTAGGAAACCTGTTACTGAAGGTGGATCTTTAGGTTACCGTGGTGAAGATATTAATGATCTTGCTTTAAGAATGGCATAATTTAGGTGATTAATATGATTAGACAAAAACGTAAAATTACTAAACAACGAGGAACCAGAACTAATGGTGGAGGAGTTGTTAAAAATCGTAGAGGTTATGGTAACAAAGGTGGAAGAGGTAAAGCAGGTGCTGGTAAACAACATTGGACCAGATCTG
>CAYQMW010000119.1:2353-6353 GCA_964418715.1 uncultured Methanobrevibacter sp.
TGAAAATAAAAATTACTTCGGAAAACATGGTTTCAAAAGACCTCAAAAAATGATTAAAAAAGTTAATCCTGTAAACATTAGTTATTTAGAAGAACAAAGTGATGTTTTAGTTGAAAAAGGATTAGCAACAAAAGAAGGAGATGCTATTGTTATTGATGTAACTGATTTAGGTTATGATAAAGTTTTAGCAAAAGGTAACATTAGTAAAAAATTAGTTATTAAATCTCCTAAATTCTCCGAATCTGCTAAATTCAAAATTGAAGAAGCAGGTGGGGAAGCAGTAGAATTATAAATAATGAATTTTAAATAATTATTTATTTATATTTTTATTATTATTTTATAATTTAATATTATATTGTAAAAATTAATTATTAACTTAATTATAACTAGAATTTAATGATAGAGGTAAAATATGAGTAGTTTAGATGTATTCACTCCAATTTTTAAATTTTTACCTGAAGTTAAAGCTCCTATACATAGACAAGATTTTAAGGAAAAAGGAAAATGGACTCTTTTAGTTTTAGTCCTTTATTTTATACTTTCTGAAATACCTTTGTATGGTTTAAGTTCAGGTGCAGTAGATCAATTTGCACAATTAAGGGCTGTTATGGCAGGAAGTTTTGGTTCTATCCTTACTCTTGGAATTGGACCAATTATTACCGCTTCAATTGTTCTTCAATTATTAGTTGGTGCTAAATTATTAAACTTAGATTTATCTACTCACCACGATAAAGCGCTTTTCCAAAGTACTCAAAAGGTTTTAGCAATAATTTTTACTATATTTGAAGCTCTTGTTTTAGTATTCACTGGAAGTTTATCTCCTATTGACAATTCATATTTCGGTGTATTATTATTACAACTTGTTATTGGTGCTGTTTTAATTTTATACCTTGATGAAGTTGTTTCTAAATGGGGATTCGGTAGTGGAATTGGTTTATTTATTGCAGCAGGTGTAGCTGAACAAATTGTTGTAGGTTCTTTCAACTTTATCCCAACTGCTAGTGGTGCACTTCCAGGTATTATTCCAGGATTTATTCAAGCATTACTTGCAGGAAGTCCTGACTTTACTGTATTAGTTCCATTAATTGCTACTATTGCAGTATTTTTAGTTGCAGTATATGGGGAAAGTATGAGAGTAGAAATTCCTATTTCTCATGGTCAAGTTAAAGGTCATGGAAGAATTAGAGGAGCTGTAGGCAAATATCCATTAAAATTCATTTATGCAAGTAACATGCCGGTTATTTTAACTAGTGCACTTTTAGTAAACGTTTCATTAATTGCAAGTATTTTCCAAAAAGTAGGATTCCCTATTTTAGGTCAAGTTCAACAAGGTAAAGCTGTTAGTGGTCTTGCATTATGGTTATCTACTCCTTCAGGTTTAAGTGTAATTTTAACTAATCCTCTTAGAGTAATATTCTATGCAATTGTATATTTAGCATGTTGTGTATTATTCTCATGGTTATGGGTTGAAATTAGTGGATTAAATGCTAGGGAAGTTTCTAAAAAATTATATCAATCAGGTATACAAATTCCTGGTTTTAGAAGCAGTAAAAGGCAATTATATAAAATTATGAAAAAATATATTCCTGCATTAACCGTTCTTGGAGGTTTATTTGTAGGATTATTAGCATTTGGTGCTGATTTAACTGGAGCTCTTGGTGGAGGTACTGGTGTACTTCTTACTGTAGGTATTATCTATAGGTTATATGAGGAAATTGCTCAAGAACAACTTATGGAAATGCATCCAATGTTAAGAAATTTCTTAGGACAATAATTATAATATAAAAAATTTAATTGAGGCAGAAAAATGACATTAGTAGTTTTAACTGGTATTCCAGGATCTGGCAGTACAACTGTACTTAATAAAACTTTAGAACAAGTTGATTATCTTCATTTAAATTATGGAGATGTTATGACTCAGATTGCTATTGATAATAATATTGTTGAAAATAGAGATCAGTTAAGAAAGTTATCTCCTGATACTCAAAAAGAAATTCAAAAGCAAGCAGCGGCGAAAATCAGTCAAGAATCTGAAAATAATAATGTTATTGTTGATACCCATTGTACTATTAGTACTCCAAAAGGTTTCCTTCCAGGTCTTCCTAAATGGGTACTTGAAGATTTAAATCCTGATTTATTTATTTTAGTTGAAGCTAATCCTGATGAGATTATCTACAGAAGACTTAGTGATGAAAGTCGTGAAAGAGATGTTGAAAGAGTTAAAGATATTCAACTTCATCAAGAAATGAATAGAGCAGCTGCAATGGCTTATGCAACATTGACTGGTGCTACAGTTAAAATAATTGAAAATCATGACAATCATTTAAGTCCTACAATTAGAAAAATGGTTAAACTTTTAGAATAATCTAGGCTTTAAATTATCGAGGTTATATTATGCCAGGTATATTTGATTCCATAATCGGTGTTATGAATAGTATTTTTGGTCCGATTTTAGCTCATGATCCTACACCAAATAATCCAATCTTAACAATATTAATAATATCATTTATTGTTTCTCTTGTTACTACGATTGCAAATAAATATTTGGTAGATCAAAAAGAATTAGCTAAAAACCAAAAAGAAATGAAAGAATTCCAAGCAGAGTTCAAAAAGGTTCAACAAAGTGGTAATGAAAAAGAAATGAAAAAGATGAAAGCTAAACAATCTGAAATGATTCAAAAAAATATGAAAATTATGACTCAGAAAGTTAAACCAAAGATTGCTGCTATGGTGCCTATTTTACTTGTATTTTATTGGATGAGATTTTCCGCTGTTTCACAAACAGTTGTAATCTTACCGCCTCTTGTTTATTATTGTACCTTAGTCCCTATATTCCATTTTATAGGACCTCTCATACCAGGTTATGGTGCAGCTAACACACTTGCTCCAGCATGGAGTATTGGTTGGTTAATGTGGTATATGATTTGTACATTTGGAATGTCTCAAATACTAAGAAAATATATGGGATTCGAACAAGGATTTTAGATAAATAATTTTAATTTAAAAAACACTTGAATTTAATGGTTAATTTGTGTTTTTAAATTAAAATTTTATTACTTTCTTTAATTGGATTTTTAATTATCTAAATTTCTTTAAAAAACTCATATTTATTAATAAAAAACAATATAATATTAATTAATAATTATTTTCATATTAGATAATGTTCTATTATTTAATTATTATTAAAATTTAATCTATTAGAAAAAAATAAAGTTAATTAGGTGATATAATGCCTGCAAATAGGTTTAGATCTCATACATATAGAAAAATGAATAAAAAAACTCCTGGTGGAGCAAATGTTTTAAGATATAAAAAGAAAAAACCTGCAAAACATGTTTGTGCAGAATGTGGAGCACTTTTACATGGTGTCCCACGTGGTCGTCCATTTGAAATTAAAAAATTATCAAAATCTCAAAAAAGACCAAACCGTCCATTTGGTGGTAACTTATGCCCTAAATGTGCTCGTAAACATTTCAAAAATGAGGCTAGAAAATAATGATTATAACAATCGGTGGTCCTGCAGGTAGTGGAACTACAACTGCAGCAAAAGTATTATCAGAAAAACTTGAAATTCCATTTTTATCAACTGGAGCTATATTCAGAGACATGGCGAAAGAGCATGGGATGACTGCAGTAGAATTCAGTAAGTTTGCTGAAAATAATACAGACATCGATAAAGAAATTGATAAAAGACAAGCTGATATTGCTCATGAATCTGGAAACATTATTGTTGAAGGTAGATTATCAGCATATTTTATTGAAGCAGATCTTAAGGTGTGGTTAACAGCCCCATTAAATGTACGTGCTAAAAGAGTTCATGATAGAGAATTAAAGTCAGTAGAACAAGCAGCACGTGAGATTAAAATAAGAGAAGAAAGTGAAGCTTCAAGATATAAGGAAATACATGGTATCGATATTTATGATTATGATATTTATGATGTAGTTTTAAATTCAGATTCATTTAGTCCAGAAAGTATTTCCCAAATAATTTTAAATATTT
>CAYQMW010000120.1:0-6316 GCA_964418715.1 uncultured Methanobrevibacter sp.
AACTGTAAAAAAATAAAATTTGAAATAAGCCTATAAAATTTTACAGACTCAAAAAATAGAAAAATTAGAAAGTTTATAAAAGGAAAAATAAAAATTAAAAAAAAACTATTTTTTAGTAATCTTAGTTCCTTTAACCTTTTTATTTTGAAGTGCAGCAGCAATTGCACCTGGACGGTTAGCATTAATAATTTCAGAATCAACACCAATTTCTGCGAGAGATAAAAGTTCTTTTACCTTACCAACCATACCTCCTGTAACATCAACATTAGTTGTTGATTCAAGCTGAATTATATCATCAATTGAACTAACCTCTTCAATTAACTTTGCATCATCATGTTTTTTAGGATTTTTATCATATACTCCATCAACATCAGTTCCAAGGACAACTCTATCTGAAACTAAAAATCTTGCAAGATATTGGAGAATCTGATCACCTGATAAAATAGCCATCCTATACTTTTCATCAAGAACAGGATCACCATATAATACAGGAATAAAACCGTTTTTTAAATAATTTTTAACAAATTCCAAATCAAAATCATATATTCTTTTATCAGAAGTTGTTACAAAAGATGATGCCTGCATACTGACTGCAGGAAGACCATGTTCTATTAAAGTATTACATATATAGGTATTTAATTGTTTAACTGCAACTTGGGTTTTTGCAAATCCTATCCTCTTTTCAGGATATTCTTCATTTGGAAACGGCTGGCCTATTTTATATTCACTTGCAGGAGGATGACCAAATGAACCTGCTCCGTGAACTATTACCAAACCATCCATTAAATCTGTATTAATATTTTCAGATGAAAAAGACTCTTTAATTTCACCACAAATTCTGTTAAGATTATCATAATCAACCTTAGGTTCTTTTGAATCTTTCTCAGTGATTATACTTCCCCCGATTTTAAGAATTATCATTTTAACACCAACATTTTAAAATTTTTTAAAAACTATTTAGCATAGTCACGTCTATTATTCTTTATTGGACGGTAATTTTTATTTTTATTTTTATAAATCACCTTATTACCATCACTATTGTTTTTGATTTTAGATTTATTTTTATTTTTAGAATTTAAATTAAATGATTTTCCTTTATTTTTAAAAGAATTATCACCTAATGACTTGTCCTCGGTGGACATTTTAATTTTTTTATTATAGTTATTTTGAGGAGTATCCTCAGAATATAAATTATTATAATCATTATTTTTTGAAGAGTCTATTTTAGATTTAAGATTTTTGGACTTTTGATTTATAAGATTTTTAGAAGATTTAAATTTTTTATGAGGTTTATGATTTCTCTTATTTTTTTTGCCAGATTTATTAAATTTTCCATAACTGATTAATTTAGAACTAACTCCTCTTCTTGAAAAATTAAGTTTAATTGTTGAATCATATAAACCAATAGCATCTGAAACTTCATCAACCCTATCAGGACATAATGCTATAATACTCCCACCACCACCAGCACCAGTGATTTTTGAACCAATTGCTCCTGAAGAACGAGCGATATAAACCATACGAGATAATTCCTTAGTATTTACACCAATAGCATCTAAAAAACCATGATTAATATTCATTAATTCCCCTATTTTATCAATATTACCTTCTTCAATAGCAAGTTTCGCCTCATCAGTTAACTTTCCCATTGTTTCAATAATAGGATCCATAACATTAGGAAATCTATTTTTTAAAATCTTAACATTTCGAACCATTTTACTGGTACTTCCATATTTACTTGTAACTCCAATAACAAATGGAGCATTAATATGAGCATTAATCATATGAAGTTCTTTATTACGGTCAAGATATATTAAACCTCCATAAGTAGATATTAATGTGTCTAGGGGACTTGCTTCACCTTGAACACTGAACTCTACCTGATGAGCCATCTTAGCCAATTCTTTTTTAGTAAAATAAATATTATGATATCTATAAAGTGCAGCAAGTGTAGCAACAGTTACAGCTGCAGATGAACCTAAACCAGAACCTATTGGAATGTCAATAGACAATGTAATTTCAATAGGACTATGATCATGAGCCCTGTGTAATGCTTCTAAAATATACCTGATTATACCTGGTTTTCCTTTTTTTAAGACATATTTTTTATTTTTTGTATCTAATTCTGCTTCAAATCCTAAATCATCAGATTTTAAAATAGTTTTTTTAGATGAACTATCTTTAATATGGATTGTTGCCCTTTTACTAACTGCCGCCGCAATTGCCGGCTGACTATATACAACAGCATGTTCTCCAAATAAGATTGTCTTACCAGGTGCAGATGCAATAACCTCCATTTTTACCCTCCTTTAAATTTGTTTATTTTAATCCCAATATAAAAATTAAATAAGTTTTAAACTATTAAATAATATATCTTACTTATTTACATATTTTACATTTATTTATACCATTTCGAGACAATTTATTAGTTTTATAATATTTTTTAAAAAAAAATTTTTTAAACTAATAATTAATCATTAAAAAATATGTATTTTTAAAAATTTATAGTATTGTATTTTTATTCATTGATTTTATAAATTTGATAAAAAAAAAAATTTAAAATTTTAAAAGTTTAAAATAGAAAATAAAAATTGAAAAAATAATAAGATTAAGAAATGAATATTGTTAAAAATACCACCTAATCTTTCATAAAAATGCCAGAAGCATATCCTACTACAGAAGAATAATCAAAAGAAACATCTCCACTTGTTCCGTGCTTTAAAATTTCACATTTACTGACACCCTTATCTTTCGAATATATTATATTACTCGCTACAGTACCATAACCACACATAGTTATGTCGTGTTCATCTACATCAGTTAATAATTTTTCAAGATTCATTTCACTAATATCATTTAAAACAATTTCATCTTTAATTAAAGTAACATCTTGTGGGAAAAAGTGTGCTAAATCTGTGCTTGAAATTAAGGAAATTGAAGTTGATGTTTCTTCTATGGCAAGTTTTATTGCTTGGGCAATATCATATGAAGTATTTAGATTTTGTCTACCAATACATATGGGAACAATTTTAAAATCATCTGAAAAATATTGTAAAAATGGAAGTATAACTTCTATACTATGTTCTCTTAAGTGAGCAGTATAATCACTTACAGCAAAATCTGAATTATTAATAAATTTGGATGCAAAATCATTATCAACCTCAACATCTCCTAAAGGTGTCTGCCAAAAGCCATTATCATATACAGATATATCATAACCAAAGCCAGTGTGATTTGGACATAATATAACAAATGTATCTGGAAAACCATTTTCAACTAAATGATAAAAACCATGGGATGCAATAGGCCCTGAATAAATATAACCTGCATGAGGAACCATAATACCAGTTAAATCATTGTTAAATGAATTATTTAATTTAGGGATTTTACCAATTCCAAGTTCATTAGTAAAACATTCTTCAATACTATCTTCTAAACTTTTAGGATTTGCAGAATAAAATGCACCTGCAACAGCTGGTTTTCTAATCATAAAATCACTTTAAATTAGTTTTAATTAATTATATTATGTTTGTCAATATAAATATAATTTTTTAAATTTAAAAATAATCTTAAACTAAATAAAATGATAAAAAATAATGAAAAAATTCTTTAAAAAAAAAGTAAAAACAATTAAAAAAGGATATTGAATAAAAAAATCCCTAATTAAAAAAAGAAGTTAAAATATATAAATTAAAATAATATTAAAAAATAATATAAAAAATAAAAGAAAAAAAAGGAAATTAGTTGACTTAGAATTTTAATTCAAAGTCAGCTGGTTCTAAGTCTAAATCACCATCTTCAGGAATAACTCCTTTTTCTCTTAAGATTTGTCTTGCAAGTAACCAGTAAACTAAAGCAATAGCTTTTTTACCTTTGTTGTTTACAGGAACACATAAGTCAATGTAACTGAGTAAGTTTTCAGTATCACATAAACCTACAACAGGAATACCATTTTGTTTAGATTCTAAAATAGCTTGACTATCAGATCTAGGATCTGTTACAACAATAACTTTAGGTTCGATGAATTTAGCATATTCTGGGTTAGTTAAAGTTCCAGGAATAAATCTTCCAGGAATAGTTTGACATCCAATAACTTCTCCGAATTTTTTAACTGGTGCTTGACCATATAATCTTGTAGATACAACTAAAATATCTTGAGGATCATATTTTGCTAAGAATTTAGCTACTTTTTGAATCCTTTCATCAGTTTTTCTAATATCTAAAACATGTAAACCATCGGATCTTACACGGAAAATATATTTTTCCATATCACTAGTTTTTTGTTGAGTTCCAATATGTAAACCTGCTGCTAAATAATTATCTAATTGTATTAAAAGTTCTGACACGTTATCACCTATTATTTAATTTTTATATTTATTTCTTGTAATTATTTCTTGTATTTATTACTTGAAATTAAATTTTCTATATAATTTTTTGTTTAATTTTAAATTTTATTAATTATTCATCATCAATAACTTCAATAGCATTCTCTGGACATACATCCATACATACTTCACATATGCTACATTCATCTTGATTTGTAATAATTATTTTATTTTCATCTATTAATAATATTTCCATAGGACAAATATCAACACATTCAGCACATGATGAACCTTCACATTTATCCTCATTTATAGTAATTAAAACCATATTATCAAGTTAAATTTTAATATTAATTTATATTTAAGCCGAATTATTTGAAACTAGCCATTACAGGATTTGATAATTCTTCTTCAATACGTATAAGTTCATTAAGTTTTGCGATTCTCTCTCCACCAACTGCACCAGTTTTAATAATAGGAGAACCCCATGCTACAGCTAAATGTGCAATTGTCTCATCAGTAGTTTCACCAGAACGGTGAGAGACTACAGGAACAATACCATTTTCTTTAGCCAATTTAACAGTTGCATAAGTTTGGGATAGTGAACCTATTTGATTTGGTTTTATAATAATTGCATTTGCTGCTTTTTGCTCAATACCTTTTTTAAGGATTTCTGCATTTGTAACAAATAAATCATCACCACAAATAAGACATTTATCTCCACATGCTCCAGTTAATTGTGAGAATCCTTCAAAATCATTTTCATCACATGGATCTTCTACATAAAACATTCCATATGTTTCAATAATATCCTTAACATATTCGACCTGTTCGCCAATATCTCTTTCTATTCCATCTTGACCATAAACATATTTACCTTTATCAGTATCCCAGAATTCAGATGAAGCCATATCAAGACCAGGTTTTACTTCAAAACCAAGTTCATTTGATACTTCTTCACATGCCTGTGATTGAATCTCTAATGCAGTATCATTACTTACATTAGGTACCCATCCACCTTCATCACCTTTACCTCCGGTAAAGTTTGAATCCTTAGTTGCTATTAATTCTTTAAGTTTTTTATGAACTGAAACATTAGCAAATACAGCTTCTGTAATATTTCTTGCACCAACAGGAACTACTAAGAATTCTTGTATATCAGGTGCATTAGAACCTGCATGAGCCCCACCATTCATCATGTTTCCAAGAGGAAATGGTAGTTCATTTTTCATATTCCCACCTAAGAATTTATATAAAGGTAAATTATAAGAAGCTGCTGCTGCTTTAGCTGCTGCCATAGATACTGCTACTGTGGTATTACCACCAATAATAGACATATTATCTGTTCCGTCAACTTCCCTTAAAACAGAGTCAACATCAGATAAATATTCAGCATCCAATCCAATGAGTTCAGATGAAATAATATCCTCAATTTCGGCAATGACTTTATCTACTCCACCTTCAGGAAAAGACATTACTTCCCTAGAGCCAGTACTAGCTCCACTAGGTGCAGCAGCCCTACCAATACCGTTCCAAGTAATAATCTCTACTTCAACGGTAGGATTGCCTCGTGAGTCCAATATTTTCCTAACTCGGACATCTTCTATAATACTATCCAAAAAAACACCTCAAGTGCATGTTCAATTTATTACCCTAATATCTATAATGAGATTATTTTAAAAATAATCATTTAAAAAACAGTATTTTCTTTTATAGATTCTTATGATATTTTTTATTTATTTTTTTAATTTTGATTAAAATTTTTAAAAGTTTTAAAAACTTAATCATAGTATTATATTAATAAACTAAGTATTTAAATTTTAATTTAAGCTTAGTTTAATAATACCATTAATTGATTTTTAAAATTAAAATTTATATAATATATAAAAATTAATTTAAAATCTTAAATATTTGATTTATAAAAAAATCAATAAAATTTTCTCCAGATTCTAAGAATCATCAGCATCGTCATCGCCTAATGTTTCTCTTAA
>CAYQMW010000121.1:0-6224 GCA_964418715.1 uncultured Methanobrevibacter sp.
CCACTTCTATAATAAGGAATATCATTTATTGTAGTGTAGACCTCTTCGGTTTTATCAGGCATATTATAATATCCTTTTCCAACACCAACTCCACCAATATAGAGCTCACCCATTACACCCTGAGGAAGAAGTTTACCGTCAATGTCCCTAACTTCAGTAACATAATTTTTAAGTGCTTTACCAACAGTAATGATTTCAGGGTCTGTAATCTCCTGATAGTTAGAAGCAATGGTTGCTTCAGTCGGACCATAACTGTTATAAACCTTAGCATCAGTAAATTCCTTAACACCATTAAATGCCTTAGCAGAGAATTGCTCCCCACCCATTACAATACATTTACCACACCCAATCACATTACAAAACTCTTCAACTTCAAGATAGGATAATAATCTAGATGGGGTAAACTCCATAACCTCAGGTTGATTTTCCTTAATCAATTGAATCAAATCAACAACATTCTTAATCTCATTATCATTTGCAAAAATAATTTTAATACCATTTGTTATACCGGTTAAAATATCTTCAAGTGAAGTATCAAATGCAATAGTTGCAATACTCAATATACTGGAATATGCACATTTAGGATTACCTGCTGTTTGATTACATGCATTTTCATGTGAAATCATAACTCCTTTAGGTTTACCAGTTGAACCTGAAGTATAAATCATATATGCCAAATCATCACAAGACAAATCAACATCAGGATTGGAAATATTTTCTTCTTTAATTAATTCTTTAATATCCAATGTATTTTCTGTTGAATCAGTATTATTGATAATGTAATCTGCCTGACTGTTGTGGTAAATATAATTAATCCTTTCTGCAGGATATTCCAAATCTATTGGTACAAAAGTACATCCTGCTTTAAAAATACCTAAAATTGTAGCAATTAAGTTACTGTCCCTTTTAAGCATGACCAAAACATTACTTTTTGCTTTTACTCCTCTTTTTATAAGAGCATTAGCAATCCTATTTGATTTTTCATTTAACTCCCGGTAAGTCAAGGTAGCATCAGTTGCTACAAGTGCAATCTCATCACCTTTTTGACCCACTTGTTTTTCAAAACGTTTATGTAAGAAAGGATTTTCCAGTGGAGTAAATTCAGGTAATGGTTTTTCAGTTTCCAATTCAATATCTTTAATCAGTAGACTTTCAATATTATTTGTCATAATCTGTTTCATAGTTGTTATAATTGAATCTATAAATGTTTCAATATACTCTTTAGAATATAACTGATTATTGTACTGGATAACGAATTCAATATTACCTTCAGTTTCGTTTACATCAAAAACAATTTTATAATTTGTTTCAACTGTTGTAAGATAATTTACTTTATATTTTTTATTGTTAATTTCGATATTTTCTGCATCCAGATTATGATATGCATAGAAAAATTCTGGTTTAAGATTAAATTCTTCAGCTATATTTGTATATGGGTAGTTACTGTGATTTATACAATCTTTCCAATTACTTGAAATCTGTTTTAAATATTCTTCAACTGATTGTTGCCTATTTTCATTAATAGATATGAAAGGAATGGTTTTAACTAAAAATGCCTGAGTATTAGAATAATTAGGATTTGCTCTACCATTAAAAATTGTTGTAATTAATGTTTTATCTGAAAAAGTGAATTTATTTAGAGCCAATATTGTACTTCCCATAAGCAAAACATTTGGACTTATTTTATTAATAGAACAGAATTCAACAATATTTTCAGAATCCATTTCTAGAGAAACAGGTTTTAATATACCTTTTTCAGGGTCTCCATTTAAATCAGGAGTTAATACAGATGAATCAATTTCTTTACTTAACTGATTGTGGAAATACTTCCTAGATTCTTCGAAACTTTCACTATTCTCATTTTCTTTTTCAATAATACTGTAGAGATATCCGTCAATTGCTTCTTTTGAAAGTTCTTCATCATTATATGCTTTAGCAATATTGTTAAATAAATTATCCAAAGCTTCCCCATCAGTAATTATATGATGAATATCTGAGAATAATATGGTCTCAGATAATGTTTTATAAATTTTAAAGCGGAATAATTGACTGCCCTCTAACTCAAATCTTTTAACATTTTCATTTTCAATTTCCACATCACTTATCTCATCTATTTCAACAATAGGAATCTCTTCAATTTCAATAGAATCATCACGTTTTTGCATTAATTGACCATCAATAGTAACAATTCTTGTTTTAAGATAAGGATATGTCTCAATTGTATTAATAATAGCTTCTTTTAATTTTTCAGCATCAATTGAATTATCAAAATGTATGATAGATGGAAGATTATATTGTGCTTCTTCTTTACTTTGTACACATTCATAATAAACTCCCAATTGGTTTGAAGTTAAAGGGTAGTAAATAGTGTCTTTTGCTGATTCAATAAGATCTTCCAGATTGATTGTGTCCTCTTCAAGGTTTTCAATTTGTTGTGCAATGTTTTTAATTGTCGGGTCATCTAATAATTCAACAATATTCAAATTAGCCCCCATTTCTTCATAGATAATTGCATTAAATTTCATTAATGTTAATGAAGTAAATCCAACAGCATATAAATCATCAGTTGTTCCAAACTCCCTAGTTTCTGTAAGTGTTGAAGCAATATCCATTAATATTTCTTCAGTTTCATTTTCAGCCAATGAGAAAGATAATTTTAACTCAGGCTCAGGTAACTGTTTTAAATCAGTTTTTCCATTTGGAGTTTGTGGCATTTCATCTAATTGCATAAAAACTGTTGGAACCATATATCTTGTTAATCTATCTTTCAAGTATTCTTTTAATTGTTCAGTGTCAATTTCCTCATCAGCGGTAAAGTATGCACAGAGATGATCATTATTATTGATATTTTTAATTACAACAGCATTTTGTAAAATACCCTGATAATTTCCAATATTTGCTTCAATTTCTCCAATTTCTATTCTTAAACCTCTGAGTTTAATCTGGTTATCAATTCTTCCTTTTATATCAATTTCACCATTAGGAGTTTCGATTGCATAGTCTCCACTCCTATAGTAGGGAATATCACCAATTGTAATAAATACTTCTGCAGTTTTATCTGGAAGATTATAATAACCTTTTCCAACACCAGGCCCTCCGATGAATAATTCCCCCATTACTCCTTGAGGAAGTAATTTTCCATCAATATCCCGTACATCCGTTATATAATTTCTAACAGGATGACCAACGGTCAAATCATTAATATCTGTAATAGCCTTGTTGTTTGAGGTGATTGTAGTTTCTGTTGGTCCATAACTATTGTATACAATTGCATGGTCATTGTGTTTTAAAAGTTCTGTATATGCACTTGCTGAGAACTTTTCACCACCAAGGAAAAAAGATTTCACATCTTTTATTGCTTCACAAAATGAATTTACCTCAAGATATGCTGATAATCTTGAAGGTGTTAAATCCATTACTTCAGGTTTATATTTATCAATTAATTTAACAAGCTCCAGTGTGCTTTTAATTTGAATGTCATTTGCAAAAATCAACTGTGAACCAGTAGTTAAACTTGTAAAAATATCTTCAAGTGCCACATCAAAAGATATAGTAGTCATACTTAAAATTCTATCATAATAACATTTAGGATAATCCTCAACTAAATTACAGATATTTCTATGAGCTATCATTACCCCTTTAGGATTTCCAGTAGAACCTGAAGTATAAATCATATAAGCCAAATCTTCCTTGTCAACTTCAACATCAGGATTTTCAGTGTTCTCCTCCTTTAGAAGTTCTTCAATGTCAATAAACCCCTCATCATCCCTGTTAGAAATAATATATTGGGCCTGACTATTTTCATAAATGTATTCAATTCTGTCTTTTGGATATTCCATATCCATTGGTATAAACGCACAACCCGCCTTTAAAACACCTAAAATTGAAGCAATTAAATTACTAGTTCTTGGAAGCATGATTAAAATATTGCTTTTAGGTTCTACACCTCTTTTAATAAGCCCATGTGCTATACGGTTTGCTTTCAAATTAAGTTGTTCATAGGTATATGTTTCACCATTGGAAACAAGTGCAATATTTTGAGGATTTTCTAAAACCTGCTTTTGGAAACGTTTATGAAGAATTGGTATTCCTATATCCTCAAATTTAATATTGTCTTTTTCTTTTTCAATTGAAATGTCTGAAATTTGAGTATTATCTAAATTGCTACTGATTATATCTTCAATAATTGATACAATACTTTTTAAGAATATGTCTATATATGATTCTGTATATAATTGATTATTATATAAAAATGACAAGGATATGTTTTCACTTTCTTGTGAAATGTTTAAAATATTAGAATATTTAGCATTATCAGGATTAATTATTAAATTTTGATTGAAATTATAATAAAATTCAGTGCTTAAATGATATTGGTCGAGAATTTCTTCTGATGGATAATCATTAAATGAGGAATTTTCTTTAAATTTCTTATCCAAAATATCTAAAAATTCCCTAATAGAAATAGATCTGTCCTTAAATTCACTTGCAAAAGGAATATTTTTATCATGAAAAATTAAGTTTTTACAGCTGAAATTAAATTTATTTAATGCTAAAGATAAACCAGCTAAAAATAGAGTGTTTGTTGTAATTGAATTATCTTTACAGAATTTAGAAAATTCTTCATTATTAACAATTTTTATTCTTTCTTCAAGTTTTCCATTTTCCTTTTCACCATTTAAATTTGGAGAAAGAATTGTTGACTCATCAAAGTTTTTTACTTCATTGTAAAAATATTCATAATCCATAATATCCTACCTTTATCATTTTTTTTATTAATCAATTATTTACAATATATAATAATTTATAATAATATAATATTGATTTACATATTATTTAATATATTCAAAATTAATTAAGATTCATACTTTATACATTAAAATAAACAATTCCACATTTTCTAGAATTCTTATCAAAATTTTTTTAAATCTTTAATAATGAAAATAAGAATATAATAAAAAAGTTTTTAAAATTATCCAAATATTCATAGTTCAATTGATAAAATAAAAAAAAAAAAATGAAATACTGATAAAAAAAAAATAGTTAAAAATATAATAGAACAAAAAAAGAATAAGAAAAAAGGTAAAAACTATTCCTTTTTACCATTTACAATTATGTCTCTTAATTTGTCTACATCAGCCGCTATCTGAGTAGGTTCTACACATGCTTTAATAGCTGTATCAGGATCTTTAAGTACATGACCCGTTACAACACATACAACACGTTCACCTTTATCAACTACACCTTCATCTACAAGTTTTCTTAAACCTGCAATTGATGCAGCAGAAGCTGGTTCAACACCAATACCTTCAGTTCTTGCTAAGTATTTTTGAGCATCAAGAATCTCTTCATCACTAACGGTTTCACAATAACCATTAGAATCATATATTGCATGAAGTGCTTTAATACTTGAAACAGGAGCACCTATACGTATAGCTGTTGCAACGGTTTCAGGGTTTTCAACAGGTGTCATGTCCATAGATTTTTTCTTAAATGAATTATAAATAGGTGATGCACCTTCAGCCTGAATACCTGTCATCATTGGTAAATCATCAATAAATCCAGCTTCATTGAATTCTGTTACACCTTTCCAAATAGCTGAAATATTACCTGCATTACCTACAGGTAGGATAATCCTGTCAGGTGATTGCCAGCCTAAATCATGAACAATCTCATATCCAATGGTTTTTTGACCTTCTAATCTAAATGGATTAATTGAATTTAATAAGTATAAATGTTTTTCAAGTGCAAGTTGAGTCATAGCTTCAAGAGCCTCATCAAAGTTACCATCAATAGAGAATACTTCAGCACCATGGAACATTGCCTGAGCAAGTTTACCAAGTGCAACCTTACCAGATGGTAAAAATACAACACATCTTAATCCTCCACGTGCAGCATATGCAGCAAGAGATGCAGATGTATTACCAGTAGAAGCACAACCAACAGTACCGACACCAAGTTCCATAGCCTTTGTCATACCAACAGTCATACCTCTATCTTTAAAACTGCCTGTAGGGTTTGACCCCTCTACTTTAACATATAAGTCAATACCAAGTTCATCTCCTAATTTATCACAGTGGACAAATGGAGTTCCACCTTCATCTAGTGAAACAATTTTACTTTCATCTACAGGGATACATTCTTTATATTTCCATACAGTTTGACGACGACCATCAAATATATTTTTATCTACATCAAAATCAGGTACAGCTTCAAGAATATTA
>CAYQMW010000122.1:0-6211 GCA_964418715.1 uncultured Methanobrevibacter sp.
ATGAAACTAGAAAAATCACAATTGAAACTCCTTCTGATACCTTCGATCCATTTATAAGTGAAGATATTGATCAAACACTTAAAGATAAATTTGAAACTGAACAAGCAACAGAAGAGTTAGCAAAAACTACTGACCCTATTGAAAGTGTTAAAGATACCTTCCAAAATATAAAATCTATAATTAAAGGTAAAGAAATAGAAGAAGAGGAAGAAGACATTGCACCAATAGGAACTAATGATGTTGTTTTAGATGAAATCTTAAATAACAATACTGAAGAATTTAATGGAGGAATCGATTATAACGACGATATAGTAAGTATTACTCCATTACATGACCCAGAAGAAATTGAAAAATACAAAGAAACTATGGAACCAGAATACGATACTATTGATATATTTAATAATATTGATGGAAGTACTAGTGAAATAACTCCTGAAGAAATTGCATTCTTTGATAATCTTGAAAAAGGTTATACCCAAAATCAAGCTCCAAAAGAAGAAAAAATTGTTTCACCATCTCAAAAATTCCATCAAAAACGTGAAAAAGCAGAAAAACCAAAAACTTTAAGACCTCCAGCAGGAAAAGATGAAGCGGTTATTACCCTACAAGATCAAGATTATATCCTTAAACGTGGAAAAAGTATTATTTACACACACCAAGGTGAAAAATACGGAAGTTCTATCCACAGTATTAATGGAGACAATCTTAATGTTACCTACAGAGGTAAAAAGATTTGGATTAAAACTTCTGATGTTACAAAAGTATTTTAAATCTTTTTAAAAATAATTATTTATCCTCTTACTTTTTAACATCAACTTTTTTTATTTTTTTATTTTTTCTAACTTACTTTTTTTATATTCATTAATTTTTAATAAATCATTTTTTTATATATTTAATTAAATAAAGAAATACTCTTTTTATATTTAACATGTTTAAAATTAGCAAATAACAAAATAAGGAATCAATAAATGAATAAACTAAAAAATAATTAATAAATATAAAAACAAATAAAAGTAAATAAAAAAAATAGAAATAAAATAGATTAATTTAAAACTAATCTATTTGTGTGCGAAATAAAATATTAATAAGTCGTCTTTGATTTCATCTAAACGGCAGAAACCAAATCTTTCAAATTGGATAATATCTCCTACTTTAAGATTAGTACAATCCTGTTCACAGAAACCCTTCTTAATAGATCCATCATCCATTACAACTTCCGCATTTATAGCTCCATCAGTAGGTACAAATTGAATGATTTTAGCTTTAAGTTTTTTAGACTCTTCAAAAGATTCACTATTAAATTTAACTTTACCCTCTTCAACATCAACATTGATTAAATCCATCAATCTGATATGACCATCATTAAAATCATCTTCTGGAATATAAACAGAACCATTAAAGTTTAAAGTCCTATAACCTCTATCAGGATAATCTGGATGTAATTCTTTTTTAAGAGTAAAATCCTTAAATTCATCTGGACAATCTTCAACATTTATCTCAACAGGGTTTTCAACAAAGAAGTACCTGTTTGCCTTATTTTCAATTAAATTCCTATTTAATCCATAAATCTTTTTCCAACTTATTGCTGAATCAGACATTTTTACTCCAATTTCAACCATTAAATTCCAAATAGTTTCAGCTTGTATACCTCTTCGTGCAATAGCCCTTAAAGTTCCAAGTCTTGGATCTGTCCATGAAGAATAAGTGCCGTTTTCAATACCTTCTTTAGCCTTAGAGGTACTTAATGGAATATCCTCCATTTTTAGTCTTCCATAATGAATAAATTCAGGCATATCCCAATCCATATGTCTATAAAGATATGATTGTTTTTCACTGTTTGCAAGATGATCTTTACCTCTTAAAACATGTGTCATACCCATCAGATGGTCATCTACTGAGACTGAAAAATTCATCATAGGATAAACTCTGTATTTATTACCCACTCTTGGATGTTCAGCATCTTCAAGACGGAAAGCAACCCAATCACGGATAGCTGGGTTTTTATGATTGATATCTGTTTTAACTCTTAAAACTGCAGTTCCAGCTTCCATATTAGGAAAATCTCTCCAAAGTTTTAAGTTTTCTTCAACAGATTGGTCCCTATGTGGACAAGGCTTGCAATTATCTTTAAGTTTTTTAAAGTCTCCACCATCACAGGTACACATATATGCTTTACCACGTTTAATTAACTCTTCAGCATATTCATAATAGATTTCAAAACGGTCAGATTGATAATATACTTCATCAGGTTCAATTGACAACCATTTTAAATCTTCAACAATCATATCATAAGCATCAGGATAAACTCTTTTTGGATCAGTATCTTCTATCCTTAAAATAAATTTACCACCATATTTTTTAACATATTCACCATTAGGTACTGCTGCTCTTGCATGACCAATATGTAATGGCCCACTTGGATTTGGTGCAAAACGCATAACTATATTTTCATGAGAACCTGGTAATTCCTCCAAACCTTCTCTTTTTTTAGGTTGAGTTTTTTCAATGACAAGACCAAATTTTTCCATCTCAGAGTCAATTTCTTCAATTGATAATTGATTAACTGTAGCTACAACTTGTTCACTTAAAGGACCTATATCACTAGCACGAGATCTAAGTTCTGATTCATTAGACATAATAGAACCCATAACCGCCTTAGGATTTGCACTACCTTTATGCTTTTTTGCATTCATTAAAGCATGTTTATATACAATTTCTTCTAATTCATCCATCATATCACATTATTTTATTGATTAAGAATTGATAAATAATTTTAAATTAATAATTTAATAAATTATTACTTAGATACTAAGTATTAAATTTATAAAATAAGTAAATTTTTTAAAAAATATTTTAAAAACAGTATTAAATACATTAATATTTTAGATTTACAAAATATATAAATATTTAATTTTTCAAATTTAGGATACTATTAAAAAACCGAATTTTTACTTAATGAAAACAAAAAAACTGAAATTTTTAATAAATAAAATGGAGAAATCTAAAAATATAGTGAAAATAAATGAATTAAATTAAATACCTGCTATTAAAAAATTTCGTGAATGGAGTGATTATATGCCAAATAAGGAATGTATAAAAAGTCCAGAAGATATTGATTGGGCTTACTTTTGGGCGAAAAAACTAGAAGAGAAAAAAGATAGAAAAAAAGATTGGGATAAAGCAGCTGCAAGTTTTCATAAACGAAACCAAAGAGATGACTATCAAATTGCACTACTAAATCAAATAAAACTTAAGCCTAATGATACTGTCCTCGATATTGGTTGTGGTGAGGGAAGCATAACTATACCCATATCTAAAAAAGTAAAATCAATTACAGGACTTGACTCATCAAAAGAAATGTTAAAACTTCTTAATAAAAGAGCCTCAGATGAAAATATATCTAATATTAATACTGTTTTAGAAGATATTGAAGAGATAAAATATGAGGAAATTGGAGATTATGATATTGTAATAGCTTCACGTTCACTAAATGGAATAATACCAATAAAAGAAATATTAAATGAAATTAATAAAATAGCTAATAAATATGTTTTTATAACCCTATTTGGACCTAATAATTGGCTTATTGAAAAAGAATTTCAAGAATATTTAGGAAATGAAACTAAAGAATTCCCATCATACCTATATTTAATGCATATACTTGACGATTTAGGAATCTGTGCAAATATAGAAAGACTTGAAATTGAGGAATATAGAAAATATGCAAGTATTGAAGATGCTATGGACAATGGTAAATTTAGAATAGACCTTTTAAATGACAAGGAAATTGAAAAATTAAAAATATATCTTAAAGAGATTTTAACAAAAGATGAAAATACTGGAGAATTTTACAATAAACGTGATAAGGCGGATTGGATGTTACTGTGGTGGAAAAAAGAAGAAGAGTGAAAAATAAAATTAATAAAATAAATTAATAAAATAAAATAATAGAATAAATTAAAAAAATTTTTTTAAAACTTAAAAAATATAAAAAAAAATAATAAAATGAAGAAAATAAAAATAAACTATTGATTTAAAAGCTCTTCTCTAAAAGATATTGCTTCTTCCAATATTGGATTATATTCAATAGCCTTTTCTGCATATTCAATAGCTTTATTTTTATCCTGTTTTTTATTGAAAATCTTTGCTTTAAGTAAATAAAAGTCAGCATCAAACTGATCAATACTTAACCTTGAATCACATATTTCTTCTGATTCATCTAAACGACCAAGTTCATATAATATATTAGCTTTCTCAAATATAAAGAATATGCCAGAATCTATTTTTAAAACTTCATCACAAGCAGCTAATGCCTCTTCAAGCATGCCTAAGTTTACAAGTGAGTTAATCATATAGAACCAAGCTTGAACATCAGAAGGATCATATGACAACACCTTATCATATGCAAGTATGGCCTCATCATAGTTTTCCATTTCAATTAATAACTGTCCTTTAAACTTCCATCCATTATGATTAAAACTATAAAGTTCAAGAGATCTATTTATTACTTCTAAAGACTCGTCGAATTTTTCAAGGGAGAATAAAGCTACTGCTTTATAGTACAATAAGTTATAATCTTCTTTAATTTCCAATGCACGATTAATATAATCTAAAGCTTCTTCACTTTTTCCAATATTATTTAAAATACTTGCTTTATTTGATAATGCATTAATATCTTCACCATCTGTTTCAAGTGCTTTATCATATGCTTCAAGAGCATTATCAAACATTCCAAGTGTAGCATAACAATATCCAATATTATCATAAATATTTGAATTGTTTGGATTAAGTTCTGCTGCTTTTTTATGTGAATTTAATGCTTCTTCCAAATTGCCCATAAATGACAATACAGTACCCCTCATATCCCATGCATCGGCATAATTCTGATTTAATTCAATAGCTTTGTTAAATGAGACAAGTGCATTTTCAAACATACGGCCTACATTCAAATAGAATTCTCCAAGTTTACACCATACCTCCTCATCCAAACAATCAGAAGAATATATATCTGTACAAATTGGAGTGACTTCATTTAAACGACCCATTTTATATAAACAATCTACTTTTGCAATTTTTGCTTTATAAAATTCCTCGTCACATACAATAGCTTCATCAAATAATTTTAAAGCCTCATCAAAATTATTATTGTTATAAGCATAAATTCCTTTATCATATAACTCTTCTTTTTTTAAATCTGTTTCATTTACCATAGTTCACCAATAAATTAATTTTTAAAAAGTATAAAGTAATTTAAGTAATAATAATAAATTATTTAAGAATTTAATAAAATAAATAATTTAATTACTTATTTACCAATTCTCCTTCTTTACCGTATTTTTTAATCAAATTATTTGAATAGTAATTAGCATATAAAAATCCTATAATTGCTCCAAGTAGTTTTCCTAAAACTATTGCAAATAATACTCCTAAAACTCCAAATCCAAACACAAATGTAAATAACAATACAAATATTGTAGGTAAGATTATTTCCCTAATTACAGTTAAACCAAGAGACAGTGGCCCTTTTCCTAAACTTTGGAAAAATGCCCCGGAAAGTAAACCTATAGGAGTTGCAAGGAAGAACAGGAAATAAATTCTAAGCATAACTGCAATTAAATCAGACAGGCCTCCACTATTTTCAGATAAAGTAAATACAAATGAAAGTTGAGGAGCGAATATAAATATTATTAAACCAATACCAACGGACAATACTAATCCAAATTTAAGAGAATAAAACAATACATTTCTAAGTCTCTCATATAAAGCAGCACCATAGGACGAACCTGCAACAGCAATTGTTGCCATTGATAAACCAACAGCAGGGACAATTCCAAATAAAACTATCCTCATTCCTGCAGTATATGATGCAACAGCTTGAGTATCAGATATAATACTTAAAACAGCATTAATAATAACAACCATTGTTGCAATACACATCATCTCTAATGCAGCAGGAATTCCTACAATAAGAATGCCCTTTATAACATCCCAATGAGGTTTTAAATATTCTGTTTTTACAGTCACATAAGTGTCTTTTTTAATAAGTAACCAATATAATAGTACTACTCCTGAAATTGCACTTGATAAAACTGTTGCAAGAGCAACACCACCAACACTTAAATTTAATCCCCAAGGCATTATAAAGTAATAATCCAATATTATATTTAATATTGCAGTTAATGCCATTACATATAACGCTCTTTTAACATCC
>CAYQMW010000123.1:0-6176 GCA_964418715.1 uncultured Methanobrevibacter sp.
AATCAATATTATATTATATATATTCCAAATGAGATAAATAATATAGTTTAATAAATAAATATTATAGTATTATAAAAATTTTATTAATCAAAATTAATTCAATTTAAATTTATAATTCAATTATTAATTTATTATTATAGATAATTTTATAAAATTAGAGGTATATTATGGCTTATGATCAATTAGTTAATGGTAAAAAAGGAGAAAAACATTTTTTACTAGGTAATGAAGCAGCTGTAAGAGGTGCTATTGAAGCAGGATTATCTGTTGCAGCTACTTATCCTGGAACTCCTTCATCTGAAATTGGAAATATATTATCATTCATTGCAAAAGATGCAGGAGTATATTTTGAATTTTCAACTAATGAAAAAGTTGCTATGGAAGTTGCTGCTACATCTGCTGTAAGTGGCCTCAGGTCATTTACATTTATGAAACATGTAGGTTTAAATGTAGCATCTGATTCATTTGTTACTACTGCATATTCTGGTGTTAAGGGAGGTATGGTTATTCTTGTTGCTGATGATCCTTCAGTATTTTCATCACAAAATGAACAGGATACCAGAAATTATGCTCGCCTTGCAAATATGCCAGTACTTGAACCATCTAACCCTCAGGAAGTAAAAGACATGATGGTTTATGGATTTGAATTATCTGAGGAGTTGGAAATTCCTGTAATACTTAGAACTACTACTCGTGTATCTCATATGAGAGGGATTGTAGAGTTTGGTGACGTTCAATCTCACAAGGGTAAAAGTGTAGATGGAAAACATTATAATATTGGTCATTTTAATAAGAATCCTGGTGCTTATATTCCTGTTCCTGCAAATGCAGCAGGAATGCATAAAAGATTAACTGAAAAAATAGAAAAACTTCAAAAGAAAGCATCAAATCTTGATATAAATCAGGTTGTTGAAATTAAAGAAAATGCTAAAATTGGTGTAATATCATCAAGTAGTGCTTATAATTATGCTTATGATGTTGCAGTTTTAGATAATCTAGATATGAAAATTTTAAAATTAGCTCTTTCATATCCTACACCTTATGATTTAATTTATGATTTTGTTAAAGATTTAGATATGGTATTTGTTGTTGAAGAAGTTGATCCTATTTGTGAAAGAGAAGTACTTGTAACTATGGGGATGAATGGATTAAATATTCCAGTTCATGGTAAAATGGATAAGACATTTCCAATGGTTGAAGAGTTTAACTGCGATATTGTAAGAAGCGGTTTTAATAAAGTATTAAATTACACAGATACAAATAAAACAGAAACAATCACCTCTTCTCTTGAAGATGTTATTGAAAGATTACCGACAAGAGCACCAACATTATGTGCTGGTTGTTCTCACAGAGCAACATATTATGGTGTAAAACAGGCATTAAAAGAATCTAATATAAGTGAGGAAAATGTAATTTTTGCATCTGATATTGGATGTTATACTCTTGGAATTAATCCTCCTTATAATGTAGCAGATTATCTTTTAAGTATGAGTTCAAGTATAGGTGATGGTTGCGGATTTGCAATGGCAACAGACCAAACTGTTATAAGTTTTATTGGAGATTCAACATTTTTCCACAGTGGAGTTTCACCTTTAATAAATGGAGTACATAATAAACAAAAATTTATTGTAACTGTTTTGGATTACCTTATAACTGTAATGACTGGAGGTCAACCAAATCGAGGTATGCCTGTTGATGGTCTGGGTGATGAAGCACCTGAAATATCAATAAGGGAACTTGCACTAGCATCTGGGGCTAGTTTTGTACGTGTAATTAATCCATTAAACTTAAAACAAACAGTTGATACTTATAAAAAAGCATTGGATAATGATGGAGTTTCAGTAATCATTGCAAAATCTCCATGTACTTTAATTAAAGGATTTAACAAAAAACCTCCTGTTAAAGTAAACTATGATAAATGTAATAATTGTGATTCATGTGTTAATAGTTTAGCATGTCCTGCTATAAGTAAGATTGATGGTAAAGTTGTTGTTGACACATCAATGTGTAATGGTTGTTCAATATGTAGTCAAATATGTAGTTATGATGCATTTGAAACTATAAAATAAAGGATTTAGGTATTTTAAGAGGTTATTATTATGGTTAAAGATAATTATTCAATTTACATATGTGGAGTAGGTGGTCAGGGTATTATTAAAACATCTACAATAATTGGTGAAGCTGGAATGAATGATGGCTTAAATGTTGTAATGAGTGAAATTCATGGAATGAGTCAAAGAGGAGGTTCTGTTTCAACAGAAATCAAAATAGGAGAATATAAAAGTTCAATTATAGAGGACAATACTGCTGATATGATTTTAGGTTTTGAACCTTCTGAAGTAGTAAGAGGACTTTCTAAAGCAAATAAAGATACTTGTTTGGTATTTAATACTCATCCTATTGTTCCGGCACAAATTGCAGGAACTAACTCCTATCCTAGTCTTGATTCAATTAAAAATTCACTAAAAGAAAACTATAATAATGTTTATCCAGTAGATGGTAATCATTATGCAGAAGAAGCAGGTAGTATTTTATCCTTAAATATGGTTCTTCTTGGTTCTGCAGTTGCAGTTAATTCATTTCCAATAGAAAAAGATAGAATCATTGAAGCTATGAAGAATAATTTAAATGAAAAATTCCATAAAATGAATCTTAAAGCATTTGAATCTGGATACAATGCTGTTAAATAGTTTTTATTTTTAAAATTTTTTATTTTTTAATTATTTTTTCTATTTTTTTTACTCTAAGTTTTTTTAAACATTTTGGTTTTTTAAACTTTTATTTTATTTACTAATTTTTTTATAATAATCTAATTATTCTAATTTATTTAAAAATTCCAATTAAAAAGATAAAACATTTAAATAAAATTGTTTTTAAAAATATTATTAGTTAATTTAATATTTTTCAAATTTTATTTTAAGGTGAAGTAATGTCATATAAAATTAATAATGCTATAATCAAAAGAAAAACTGATGGTTCCAATCAATTTGATTTAGTTGATCCTGATGGAATTTTTGATAAAAAGGATGTTTTAGTTGCTATTGACAGTGATGATTTAATCACAATTCAATTATTAATAAATGGAATTATTGAAAATGATTTTAAAAATTGGAATAATATAAATCAATTTTCAGATAATGAAAGTATTAAAAATTTATTTATTAAATTAGGTTATTCCAAAGAAGATTTGCTTGAATTATTAAGAGATTTATAAATTTTATTTTAAAACAAAAAAATTTCCGATAATTTTATATGTAAATAATTATGAATTTATTAATAATTTTAAATTATTAAATATTAGTATTAGATATTGAAATATTAGATTTGGTATTGATTAAAAAATTTATTAAATATTTTTGGTGGTAATATGCCTGAATTTAAATTAATTAATATTGACAGTTCCACTGAATGTGAAATCATTATGGCTATTGATTTTGATGATGATAATCAAGTGGAAAACCAGGAATTTTATACAGGATCTGATTGGTCTGAGAATCCTGCAGATTTAAGAGAGAATACAACATTTATTTGTGATGAAGACGAGCAAGAAGATTGGAATAATTTCTTTAATGGTTTTATGTATTTACTTGAAAACGGGGAATTGGTTGAAGAAGCAAAAAACCTTAAAGAAAGAGACGACGCTTATATTTTTGATGATGAAGGAATTAAAATTGTTTTAACTGAGGAAGATTAATTTCCTTCAATTCTTATTTTTTTCCAATTTAAAATTAGATTATACTGTATTTCTACTAATATTTTTTTTAACTTTTTTTCAATTTAAAATTAGATTATAGTGTATTTTCTATTAATATTTTTTATTTAACTTTTTTTCACAAATTTAGAAATATTATTAAAAATAAGAAATATTAATTAAAATATTAAAAAATAATAAAATAATTAAAAAAAGAAGAAAAAATTAAAGAAGATTCTTTAATTTAAATTTTTATAAGGCTTATAAATTAGCAATATCATTTTCATCAAATAAATTTGCATTACTTGATTCTAAAAGTTTCCATGCCTTATCATAATCTGCTACTTTGATAACGACCACTGCTTCATCAGTTTTATTGTTAGCAAATGCATAAACATATTCAAGATTAATTTTTTGTCCTTCCAAGGTTTCTAAAAGGGTGTTTAATCCATTTGGTTCATCTGGAATTCCAATTACAATAACTTTACTTTCCCTTACAATAAATCCATTATCTGCTAATGTTTTTTTAGTTTTTTCATTATCGGTAACAATTAATCTTAAAATTCCAAATTCTGCACCATCTGCAATAGATAATGCACGGATATTTATTCCTTCATTTGATATTATATTAATCGCTTTTTTTAATCTTCCTTCTGTATTTTCAATAAAAACTGATATTTGTTTAACTACCATATTAATCACCTATTCAAAGTTCCTTTCATCAATTACTCTTACTGCTTTTCCTTCACTTCTTGGAAGGGAACCAGGTTCTACAAGTGTTACGTTTACTCTGAGAGCTATTTCTTTTGATATACTTTTAGCTATTTTTAATCTTATTTCATCTAATGCTTTCATTTCATCTGAGAACATTTCTGGAGTTATCTCAACTTTAATTTCAACTTCGTCTAATGTTCCTGGTCTTGTAACATGTATTTGGTAGTTTGGACTTGCTTTACTGACTTTAAGTAATCCTCTTTCAATTTGTGATGGGAAAACCATAACTCCTCTGATTTTCATCATATCATCAGTTCTTCCTGTAATTCTGGTCATTCTTACAGTAGTTCTTCCACATTCACATTTGCCATGTACAAGTGAGGTTACATCTCTTGTTCTAAACCTTAAAATAGGCATTCCTGTTTTTGTAAGACAGGTTAAAACTAACTCACCACGTTCACCATCTTCTAAAACTTCTAAAGTCTCTGGATTAATGATTTCTGGATAAAAGTGATCTTCTTGTATATGCATTCCATTTCTCTCGAGACATTCATTAGATACTCCAGGACCAATAATTTCAGTTAAACCATAAATATTCAATGCTTTAATTCCAAGTTTATCTTCAATTCTTTTTCTCATCTCTTCAGTCCACATTTCTGCACCAAAGATACCTGTTTTAAGGTTAATGTCATCTGGTCCATATCCTTCTTCTTCAAGTGCTTCTCCAAGATACATTGCATAAGATGGAGTACAGGTTAAGATACTTGGTTTGAAATCTCTCATAATTTCAAGTTGTCTTTTTGTATTACCTGAGGACATTGGAATAACTGCTGCTCCGAATTTTCTAGCTCCGTGGTCTATACCAAAACCTCCGGTGAATAATCCGTATCCGTAACAGTTTTGGATTTTATCTCTTTTTTCACCTTCTGCCATACCAATTGCCCTTGCAGATATTTCTGCCCATATATCAATATCATCTTTTGTATAACAGGTTACAGTTGCAGTTCCGGTTGTACCTGATGATGCATGTATTTCTTCAATTTCTTCAGGAGGCACTGCTACCATTTCAAATGGATATGCTGCCCTTAAATCATCTTTAGTTGTAAATGGAATTTTTTGAATGTCTTCTAAACTTTGTATATCTTCAACTTTAAGACCTATTTCGTCAAATTTTCTGTGATAGAATGGTACTTTTTCATATGCTAATTTCACTACCTTTTTTAGTCTTTCAAGTTGTAATTCTTTCCTCTCTTCAGGATCCATACATTCCATTTCTTTATTCCATATCATTATATCACTTAATTTAGTCTTTTAAAATTATATTTTACTAATATATTTTTATTATAATATCTTATTTATATCTTTAATCATACTTTTAATATTTAATTTGTCTTAATTTACATGATTTTTATATAATTACAAATATTATTCATTATTTTAGATGATTTTTTTTTAGTTTTAAATAATAATATAATATTTTATATTTGTTTTTATTAAAAAATTATACAATTATATTTAATTTGTCTTAATTTACATGATTTTTATATAATTACACATATTTTTTCATTATTTTAGATGATTTTGTTTTAGTTTTACGGGCTTGTCTAATATTTTATATTGGTTTTTATTAAAAAATTATCCAATTTTATATTTTTATATGGATTTTTTTCATTTTTTAAGATTTTTTTATTTTAAACTTTTAATTTTTTTAAAACAAATGTAAATATTTATATATATTATAAACTTTATTTTAATTATAGAATTTTTGAAT
>CAYQMW010000124.1:0-5415 GCA_964418715.1 uncultured Methanobrevibacter sp.
TAATAGATAATAAATAAACGTTAAAGAATTATCTAAAAACAATTGATTATTAAAACTTATAAAACTAAAATAAAAAATCAATTTTATTAAAAAAAATAATAAATGTAGAAAGTAAATGAAAAAAATATTATTTTAAAAAAAGTGAATAAAAATAAATTTAATTAATTAAAAAAAACTAGATGAAAATTAAATTAAATTAAATTAATGGAAATTAATATAAGTCTTTAAGATTAAAATCCAATTTACCTTTAAGTGCTGCTCTTGCAATAGAAATTCCATCTGCACCTGCATTTAACATAGCTTTTCCATTTTCCAAACTATTAATTGAATTGTTTCCAATTAAAAATATATCTGTATTTTCTGATATTCTTTTAATTAAATCCAAATCTGCAGAAAAAACACCAGGATTCATTGCATCAACATGTAAATAATCACAGCCAACATCTTCAATCATTTTAGAAATAGCTACATCATCAACGCCTTCAACATTTCCACGTATTTTAACAGATACTTTTGATGATGTTTGATTTGACACACTACTAATAAAATCTTCAAGATCATCCCGTTTAAGCATTGCCTGACCACAGTTAATTGATTGTAATTCTTCTTGTCTACAATGGCAATTTATCTCAACAATATCAACAGAAGGTATTTTAGCAATTTCAATAATTGAATCTGGATTAACACTTCTAAGATTTACAGAAACATTTACATCAGGAAATTTTTCTTTTACCTTTAGAGATTCTGCTTCTATAAAACCATAGATTTTATCCACACTAATGTCAAATTCCCTTCTGCCCCTTTCAATGATTTTCTTACCTGCAAGAATTGTAGGTCTATCAATGTTAAATCCACCTAATGTTATGGTATCAAAGCCATAAGGGATTAATTTAAGTGCGAAATCACCGTCACAAATACCTGCCATAGGTGCTAAAACTATCAAGTAAGACTCTCCTTAAAATATTAAAAAATAAAATATTGTTTAAATAATGAAAAAATATTGTAAAAAAAATAGCTAAAAATAAAAAAATAATAATTAATGGAATAATATGAATCTAAAACTTAACAACCTTTTTCAACAACTTCAGTCCATTTAACATTATTACCTGCACGTATATTTTCCAAACCTATATCAGCCATATATGCTGCATCTTCAGCATTTCTACCTCTGCCGATTCCAGCTTTAAGACCAATACCTATTTCTTCATCAATTTCGATTAAAATTTCTTCAATTTCCTTTTCAGATAATCCGTTACATGGAGACATGAAATTATCCCCACCAATAAAGAATAATAAAGCTCCTTTTTTGATTAATTTAGTCATTAAGTAATGTTGTGCTTTATTAACCATAAAACTTGTATCAAATGCAGATTCAACATCAGTTAATGTTTCAGTTACACTGTTAATATCAATATGAGCTGTCTGAACATAACTATCTTCCCCTTCTGCAAGTGAATCAATTACTAATATTTCTTTTCTATCAGAGGATTGTGCTCCACCTTCATTTTGTAAAGCTAGAGTTGCTAATCTTTGAGCTTCATGAGGAGTTTCAGCAGCACCAACACCCATACTAATAGTAATAGGATATCTATTTTTAATAGATCTTTGAATTCTTAAATGGTCTTCTTCGTTAATACCATTTGTAATCGCTAACATATTATCAAACCTAGTAAAGAAAACTAATCCTTTTTTTGTTGCAAATTGTTTTTGTACATCTGCAAATAACTCAGATTGTAAAATCTGAAGGTCAGATTCATTACGAGGTTTTGGAGTTACAGTCCAAGGACCATAATTATCAATTTGTATTAATGTCATTTGAATCATATTATTCACCAATAATTAGTATATAATTCTAATAGTATATAATGATTTTACTTAAATAAAAAACATAAAAGTTATATGTTATAATATTAATTATTTTTTTTAGTGATTTTTCTAATAATTTCTAAAAATTTTAAATTTTTTATAAATTTTTATAAAAATTACTAATGCATTATGATTTGTAAATATTTCAATGCATTAAACTAAATTATACTACCCTATGCTAATTTATAAGAATTTATAATCATTTTTACTGTTTTAAATCCAATATGAATTTAGCCAAATCTTTTTTAATTTCTAAAGACTTCATCATAGTATTAGTAACTGCTACATTTGGAACTATTTCTTTGATTTTACCTTCTAAATCTTTATCCTGAATATCAATAACCAGACAATCAACAAAATCTTTATACATTTCAGCAATTCCGCAAGCAGAAATTTCATAACCTAATGCATTCATAAATTGGCCTGCAGGACCACTTACAGGAGCTTCACCTACAATTGGAGATACTGCAATTACATACTTATCTTTAAGTGCTTCTTTTACCCCTTCAATAGATAAAATTGGCATAATTGAGGTTATAGGATTTGATGGGCCGATAATAACCATATCAGATTCTTCAATAGTTTTTATTAATTGATTTGAAGGAGGCACATTAGAGTATATTACATCTAAAACTTCAGGTTCACATCTTTTATCAATTAAAAAGTCATGAAAATCCAGCTCACCAATATCAGTAACAATTTTAATATCAGAATCAACATCACTCATAGGTATAATTTTAGATTTAATATTTAAGTTATTTTTTTGAATATCCACAATTTCAGATAAAGTATATCCTTCAGATAATCGTATAGTTTTTTCAATCTTAGTTGCCCTATCCCTATCACCAATTCTAAGAGGTTCAGGACAACCTATTTCCTCAAGAAATTTATTTGTAATAAAAGTATCTCCTTTAATACCGTACCAAAATTCTTCATTAATCATATCTGCTAAGGTATACATTACAACGTCAATATCTCCACTAACATAGACTCCTGAAAAATAATTATTTTCAACAGTATTTACAATAATGCTTAAATCTTCTAAATCAAGTATTTCTTTTAATCCTTGAATTAATTTTGGAGTTCCAGTACCTCCACTTAATACAGTAATCATAACAATCCACTTCAATTAAAATAAGTAATTGATAAATTGCAAAAGAATTTACCAATTGAATAAATTTATTTTCAAAAACTCTAAAAAAAATATTTTCTATAATTGTCAATGAAAGTTTAAAAATTATTTTCTAAATACATCAAATTCTTTAGGACGTAATAATGGACCAATAGTACTGTCAGGATTTCTTAAATCATTAAATGCATTAAATCCTCTAACAACAACAATAGGCAGTCCCTCATCTGCCTGACCTTGAATTAATGACGCAGCTGCTGCAAGTTCATCTGCAGTTGCAACTTCTGTGGTTTGAAGTTCTCTGCCATAAAGGTCTTTTTCACCTTGCCTTTTCCATAAAGGATCAATTCCAGAACATCCAAGAGCCACTCCAACAGCACCTACCCTAAATGCTCTTCCCTGAGTATCAGTAATTATAACTGCAATATCTTTATCTACAGCATCTTCCAATTCTTCTCTGATTTTTCTTGCAGACAAATCTGCATTTTCAGGAATAGGAGTTGCAAGACCATTATCTACATTAGATTCATCTATTCCAGAGTTTGCACAAACAAAACCTTGTTTAGTTTCAGTTATAATGAAATTAGGCCCAACTTCAACAACTTCTCTTGCTTCTTGAATAATTGCCTCAACTAGTTTTGAATCCTTTTGGGATTTTTTTGCAATTATAATTGCATCATCAGAAGGTAAGATATCACCAAGTTTAATGAAATTTCCTTCTGCTTTTGAAATTAATGTTTCAGCAATTAATATGATGTCACCATCTTCAAGAGTTTTATTATCTCTTTTTAATGCATCTAGAATTAATTCTGCTATATTGTCCCCTTCCTGGACCAATGGAATTCCATGAAGTCCAAATAATTCTAAACTCATAATATCACAATCTAATTAATATAAATTAAACTAAAACAATCAAATAAAAATCATAATAATAAATAAAATAATTAAGTAAAATAAAAAAAATAAATTAAAAAATAAATTAAATCAATTAAATATCAGGGTTAAACTCAACAGTATTCCACTGACCATCAAATACAGATGCAACAGAATTTACAGGATTTTCAAACTCAGCAAATTCACCTTGATCAAATATATAATGAGCCGCCTCTTCACTATTCTGTGCTTTAAATTCAACAAAGTGAGGTTCTTGATGTTCATAGACAGAAATATATGCTGCCTTAGCATATTCTAATTTTTCAACAATAATTTTTGAATCTGTTACAATACCAATATATGCCTCGTATTCGTCTTCCCTATCACTTGAAGTTACAACACCAGCAATTCTTGGAGTATTATAATCATCTTTTTCATAATCCATTGTAAGTAAGGAATATGCAAGAGCATCTCTAATATTCATACCCACACTAATTTTATCTGCAATAACATCAGTATGAGATCCATTAGATACGATTATTACATCATCTACAAGTCTTATACAATTATATGCAATATAAGCATTTTCAAAAATATCAGTTTCGAAACCTTCTTTTGGAATAATAGCCGCTTCACTGCCAAAAACTTTTACTTGTCTATTTGGAAAATGTCTACTTGAAACCCTATATGCAACAAAAGGTTTACCATCTGTGTTCATTCCTAGAGCTAAAATTCTTCCTAAATACATTTTAATCCTCTTAAAAGTTTTTAAAAAATAAATAAAAAATAGAAAAAATATAAAATAAAAATTATAATATTAATCAGCCATTCTCATCTTTAGGATTTTTTACTGCCTGTTCAGGGGACATTCCCATAGGAGTTGTAATTTCAATAGATTTCTCCTGATTATTAACGGTTATCTGTCCTTCATCGATTACTTTCGAGTGAATGGCAATAGCATCATCCTGAATTAAACTAGACATATCTTTACCATTTACAATAACATGTTGCAGACCATTTACAGGAATAATATAATATTCAGAATTTCCTGATGTATCTGTAACATTAGGTTTCCCAGTAGCATCAGCAGCCTGAGTAGAATCAACATCTGCAGTTGTACCTGCAAAACTACTTGTTAACACTATAAATATTAAAATTGTAAATAAAATATCAATGAAAGGTACAAGATTAATATTAACCTTATCTTCTTTTAATTTCTCCTTTCTTGATTTAATATCTAAACTCATTTTATCACAAAATTTTAATTATTGTTTAAGTTTACTTTCCACTATTTCAGATCCGACATTACACATCTCTAAAATAATATTACTAATACTCTTTTCTAACATACTTGGTTTAAATGATATTTGGATATTAGCATTAGGTTCAGATATTTCACGTACATTAACAATACCTTCACCTTCCTGCAATGAATGAATAACACAAGGTAAATTTTCATTTACCCTAATTTTTGCCACTGCATAATTCCAGTTAGTCATTTTAGTAGCAAGTTCAATTTTATCCATTTCCCTTTCGATTAATGTTTT
>CAYQMW010000124.1:5425-6150 GCA_964418715.1 uncultured Methanobrevibacter sp.
AATATAGGTATGGATAGGAATTAAAACAATAGCTACAAATAAACCAGAAATAGTGGTAACAAGTGCAGTATAAATACCTTCCGCCATAGCAGCAGCATCAGGATTAATACCTAATGATTTAAATGTTAACCATATACCAATAACAGTACCAATCAAACCTAAAAATGGTGCAATTTCAATAATAGTCTTTAAAGTATCTAATCCTTTAGTCATTTTACTTGTCTCAACAATAAAAATCTGTTCCATACTTTCTTCTACTTCGGTTTTGTTTTTATAACCAATTTTTAAAGCCTCAGAAATTATTCTAGAAACTGGATTTTTATAAGGACTGATTTCCTTTAAAGCTTCAATAGCTCCACCTCTCTCCATAGCAACAGACACTATGCCCATAAGTTCAGTAGCATCAACATTACTAATACGTCTAAGGTAGCGTATTTTTTGAATTGAAAGTATAAAACCATAAATTCCAATAAAAGTGATTACATAGGTAATGATTCCTCCATTTCTAAAGAAATCAAAAATTGCTCCAAAAAAACCACCAATTATTTCAAAAACCATTTTCTTCCTCACTTAATAAATAGATAATATATTTTAATTAAATATTAATTTTGAAAAAATAATTCTTCATAAAAATATATAATTTAAGTATTGTTTTATTAATTTAAAAAAAATTCTTTATTTATTATGATTTTCTTAAAATTTTATTAATTTTGGAAAAATAATTA
>CAYQMW010000125.1:0-6103 GCA_964418715.1 uncultured Methanobrevibacter sp.
TATAATAGAAAAAAAATTTAAAAAAAATAGCCCATATAAAAATCTTGAAAAACTTAGAAACCGAATAAAATAAAATAAAATAAAAAATAGGAAAGAAAACTTTCCTATCTAACTCTTATTTGAACATTTTTTCTAGTGGATTTATAAGTACTATCTCCAGCAAATCTAATTTTAGCTGTGTATTTACCTTTTTTAATTAAATTTTTAATTTTAAAGGTTGCTTTCCCTTTAGCATTAGTTTGTGCAGTGTAGGGAGTTCCCGTAATAGTCACAGTTACTTTATTACCTTTTTTAAGATATACTTTTTTATTTCTGGAGTTAAATACCTTGGTTTTTAAAGTAACTGAGAATACTTTTGTTTTTGTTTTTACACTAAAAGTTTTTGCCTTAGCGTTAATAGTTACTGTTTTTTTGACAATGTTAAATGTAAATGGAACAACCACCGGATCATATTCAGCATCACCAAGGAAAGATATCACAGAAAGATATTTACCAGAAGCAGATGATGAGATAGCAAGTTTAACATAACCATTTGCATCAGAAACTTTTTTATAGTTAGATGTTTTAAATGCTATGTTTACAATAGCCCCTGCTATTGGATTTCCGTTCACATCAGTTAATCTAAATTTAACATCCTTTCCACGTTCACCAGCACTATAATCAACAGCATAAATCTTTATAACCTTTCCAGAAGCAATATTAAATTTAGAAGATGTTTTAGCTGGTGTAATATTACTTAAGATTAATGAAATGTTGGTTGGATTATAAACATTATCCCCTTCATATTTAAGAGTAATTGTTTTACCACTTATGTTTTGAATATTTACCAATCCAGAACTATCAGTAGCAGTATTGTAAACCACATTATCAATAATATATGTGATGTTTCCATATGCAATAGGATTTCCCTGTTCACTAAGCAATAAAGCAATTATTTTTAAATCACCACTAAGATTAACATATGCAAATTTACTTGGAATACCTATATTAACATCAATTTCATTTACAGTTAAATTAGCAGAATTGGATATTGTTGCTGAAATGTGATAAGAACCAGTTTGATTGAAAGTATGTGTAGCAGTCCAAATACCTTTATTGCCGCTAGCGATTATTTCACTTCCATCTGATATGAGGAATGTTAATTTTTTATTAATCACAATGCTATTTTCATTATCATCCTGAATGATTGCTTTTAATCCAATTATGTTGGAAGGAAGACCTATTTCACTAGTTAATATAAGATATGTAGGAGATAAAATTCCTCCATCCTGAATTCTGATAAACCCATCAAAATTATTTTTTTCAAGATTTAATGTACCGCTTATATTATAATAACCATCTACATAAACAGAATTGTATAAGTCACTATTTTTAACAGTACAATATTTAATCTCTGTATTACTTGCTGATACATCAATTACTCCACTAATTGAACTATCTAAAGTAATATTATCAAAAATACAATTCAATTTTTACCATCATCACCAGTCCAATATACTGCTCCAGCATAACCATCAGCACTACAATTTATGAAAGTACAATTTGACAATAAGCCATATTTACCTTCTCTCCAATAAACTGCCCCTGCATAATCATCAGAACTACAATTTATGAAAGTACAATTAGAAACTTCACCATAGTTACTAGATCTCCAGTAAATAGCTCCTGCTAACTCCATACTTTTACAATCTAAGAAGTCACAATTGATAATTTTACCATTAGAACTAGTTTCCCAACGTATTGCACCTCCCCATTTACCACGATTGTTACTAAAATTACAATTAGTCACAGTTCCGTTTGCAGAAGATTGTAACCAGTAAATTGCACCTGCACTATAAATTGCAGAGTTATTTATGAAATTACACTCAAATATAATTCCATTATTACCCATCCAACCTATAGCTCCACCTCCAGAACTAGCATTATTGTTTATAAAATTACATCCAGATATTACTCCATCATGGTCAAGTAAATAAATTGCTCCATAATCTACTGCACTATTATTGGTAAAATTACAATTTGTTATATTATAATAGTTATTACTTAAACATAATGCCCCTACAGAACCGTCTCTGACTGTATTATTGTTGAAATTACATTCTGTTATTGAATAATTTTCTGCATTAGTTGAGTAATTTAAAAAATTAAAAATTTCTAATATTAAAATTGAAAAATAAAAAAAGTAATAAATAAATTTTATAATAAAATAAATTTAATAATTAAAATTCAGTATATTATTAAATTAAGAGCTAATAATCTGAACATATGAATATTAGTCTTTCAAGTAATCTGCGATTGTTTTAGCAAGAGAAATACAACTTACATCTGATTTTAAAGTATCAGTACCTGCAAGATCACGTGCACCTGCAGCATAAATTTTACTAACTGCATCATTTACAAGTGTTGGATGTACACAACATACGTTTACACTTACTGCACCATGTTCTTTTAAAATGTTTATAGCGTTAACTATTGTACCACCTGTTGCAATAATATCATCAATAATGACAGCTTGCTTTCCTTTAACTGAAGATATTTGCACTTTACTAGTATTATCATCACCTTCATCTATATCAGCAATTGTAGTTTCAACTTTATCTGGTCCAAGTCTAACTTTTTTAAGATAGGTACAACTGCATCCCAAAATTTCAGAGATTTCCTCTGCAAAACCTAAAGCCCCTTTATCCGGTGCAATAATAATAGGGTCTGTTGTATGAGACTTAACATATTCTGCAATAGCAGGCATAGCAGATAAATTATATGCAGGAATATTAAAGAAATTCCTTACACAATCTTCATGGAGATTAATAGATGCAAATTCATCAGCACCAGCCATTTCAATTAGCTCTGCAACAATCTTTGCAGATACTGCTTCACCATCTTTAAATCTACGTTCCTGTCTTGCATAACCCATAAAAGGAACAACAACTTTGACTTTTTTTGCACCTAAATCCTTAAGATTTTTTATTAAAAACAATAATTCTACAAGAGTTTCATCTTGAGGAAAACCTGTAGATTGAATAATAGTAACCTCTTCATCAACATCTCCATGTACACGTAAATATTTTTCTCCATCAGGGAACTTTTTAGTTTCTACCCTAACGAAAACATCATCTAATTCTTTTGCTACATTAGCTGCCAATTTCTGAGAAGCTGAACCACTTACAATCAAAATATCACCGATTAAATTATTAAATATAAATAATAATATTTAGTTAATTAAAATATAAAAAATTTATGAAATAATAACCTTAGAAAAATTTATGAAAAAGTACACTCATTGAAAAAAAAATTAAAAAATATCATATGGAATAAAAATACTAAAAATTTAAATAAAGATTATGTCAAAAGTATAATTAACTAGTATATTCGTGAGAAAAATGGAAAGTGTAGGAAGTAGATTAAAAGATTTGAGAAAAGAATATAATTTTACACAAGCAGATATTGCAAAATATCTTGATTATAATCAAGGACAAATTGCTAGAATAGAAAAAGACACTAGGAAGTTAAAAAAACCTGCTTTAGAGAAATTATGCAACCTATATAATTGTAGTGAAGATTATATTCTATATGGCAATGAAGAATATAAAAAAAACAACTATGTTTTTAGATCCAATATTCACAATAAAGACCTGAAAGGTCTTGCAAAAATGAATAAAATCTTAAAAGATGTTGAATATTTAAGTGAAATTACTAAAGACTTATAACGCTATTTTTAATAAAATTATTGATCTTCGATTAATTGTTTTTAGAGGATATACTTTACTGACACTGATAATTTAAAATTTTCAATGGAGAGGAAAAATGGATATTTCTAATTATTATGAAATGAATGAACTTGCAAATAAATGTAGAAGAAAATGGAATATTCATGACAATAATCCTATTGACATAATATCAGTTGGATTGAATAAAATAAACAATCTCACAATCTCATTTTTAAAATTTGATGGAAACTTCAGCGGATCATCATGTATAGTTTCAAATCAGGTACTTGTTTTTATTAATGCACTACACCCTCTAGGAAGACAACGATTTACTCTTGCACATGAAATCTACCATTTAATGTCTGAAATGGGATATATTGATGTAAGTAATCTTAGTGATGAAGAAATTGAATCAAATGCAGAAAATTTTGCATCATGTTTACTTTTACCTCATGGAGGATTAGAATCCTATGAAGAAGAATTTAACATTGAAAAATGGACACTGGAAGATATTATTAAAGCAGAACAATATTATCAATTAAGTCATAAAGCATTCTTATTTAGGTTGAACATGCTTGGAAAAATCACAGATAAAGAATGTGAAAAATTCCAGCCCGGCATTAAAAAGAACGCAACAAAATTAGGTTTTACAAGTGACTTGTATGAATCATATAGTGACTACAAGGAATTAATCATAGGCAATTACATTAGACTAACTGAATTATCTTATGATAATGAATTAATCAGTGAAGAAAAAAGAGACCAACTACTTGAAGAAAAGGGCGATGAATATTTAATTGATAAACACCGAAGAGAAAAAACCCAAAGAGACAGAAACAGAAGCAATGAAAAATTTGATTACGAGTACTATAAGAATAAAAAATATAAAAAATAAGAAAACATATTAAAAATAAATAAAATGATAAAATGAAAAGAGCTAACAAATACACAATATCAGATGTAGATGAAATCCTTATGAATTTAAGTGGAAATAACCTAATATTTACTAAACATTCATTTAAAAGGGAACAGTCAAGAAATATTGATGAAGATTATATTAAAAAAGCAATATTATACGAAGATCCCTTAGACATTGAACAAGTAAAAACTAATGAATTCAAATTGTTTTATCCATCACAAAATCACCAAAATAAAGAATTGGTAATTGTTATTGCAATAGATAAAAGCAAATCAGTAATCATTCAAAGTATGTGGGAATCTAAAAGATATAAATAGATAAAAATATTATTAAATAAAATTAATATTATACAAATTAAGTTTCAAGAAAAAAATATTAAAAGAGGGATAAAAATGAAACCTTATGTAATTCTAATAGGCAGTGCATCAGGAATAGGTAAATCAACAGTTGCATCAGCACTTGCTAAATCTCTTAATATAAAACATTTAATAGAATCTGACTTTATAAGAGAAGTTGTAAGAGGAATTATTGGTGATGATTATGCACCGGCATTACATAGTTCATCATACAATGCATATAAAACACTTAGAAATCAGAAGAATTTTGAAAGTGAAGAAGAATTGATTAGTGCAGGTTTTCAGGAACATTCCTCTTTTGTAATTCCTGCTCTTGAAAAGGTTATTGAAAGAGCAGTAAAAGACCATGATGATATAATCATTGAAGGGGTACATTTAATCCCTGGAATGATAGATTTAAACCGATTTAAAGATATGGCTTCAGTACATTTCTTTGTTTTAAGTGCAGATGAAGAGTCCCATAAAAACCGATTTGTAAAAAGAGCTACTGAAATTGGAAGAGGAGGAAAACAATTAGATTACTTTAAGGAAAACCGTATTATTCATGATTATTTAATTTTACAAGCTCAAAAAAATGATATAAAAGTAATCAACAGTGAAAGTGTAGAAAATACTGTTAATAAAATATTATCAGACATTAATGAAAGTTGTGAAAGTTTAAAATTAAAAAATACCGTTGACGAATTATATGAAGTAGCAGATATAATTATTAGAAAATATAATGGTACTATAAAAAATGTTTCATATCCTATTAAAGGCTTCAAGGAACCATTAGTTAGAAAAATTAATGTTTCAGAAGTTGAAGAATATGAAAGATTCATCAAAAATTTAAATAAATATAGTGATAAAAAGAAAGAATTAGAAGATTTATACAAATTAACTGATTTTAGAGAAACTTCTATCTGTGCAATAAATAAAGAAACATTAGACGACATTAAAAAGGAATTGGATCAAAAAGGTTTCTTATATAAAGATTGAATGAAATATCGTATAATCGATATAAAAGTAAAAATTAGATTCAATGATAATAAGTAATGTATGTGTAAATTAATTTAAACTAACTTCTAAAAAAATGAGTCTGTAAAATTTTATAGGCTTATTTCAAATTTTATTTTTTTACA
>CAYQMW010000126.1:0-6046 GCA_964418715.1 uncultured Methanobrevibacter sp.
TATTCCTCTGATAATGGAATTAATATATCTTTTTGACATTTGAAACTTCTTAAAATTCTTAATTGATAAAGTTTCATTTTCTCTTCATTATCCATCTAATCAGCAGATATTAAATATATTAAATTATATTAAAACATGCGTAATTAACCATATAAGTAAAGACACTACAAACCCAATAGCAGTTTCTCTTCTACCATATCCAGGCCTCATATCTATTACAAATCCAATTAAAAATACACCAATACTAATTACAATAACGCTTGGTAGCATTTTTAATAAACCATAGTTTAAAGCTAAAACCCAACCAACTATAGCCATAGCTAATATTGGTATGTTGAATTTTTCCTTAACAACAAATGGTTCTAAATGTATTGAATAGCTATAAAGAAGACCTAAAGCAGCCCCCACTATAAATACTATTAGATATATTAAGAAATGTAGTTCTTCAATCATAATACTCACATTTTATTTAATTTAATAATTACATTGGCTTATAAGCCATTATCATTAATATACAAATCATTATAAATGTTACAAAAAATGCAATCTTTTCTAATTTTTCTGATAATGCGGCATTTTTCTCTTTATTTTGGTATAATATAAATGGGGCAATAATTATAGCTATAATCAATAATGGTAAAACCATCTGACTATGAAATATTACAGCAAGTGCACTGATAAATACTATTCCAATAGCTACTAGTGATGTAAGTACTAGAAAGTTTTTTTCCCCACTCATTTTATCTCTCCTAATATTTTAAGTTTTAAAATTTTAAATCATTATTGGAATTATAGTACCAATAGCACAAATTACTGCACAAATCAATTGACTCATTACTGAATGATTTGGATTTAACATAGGTGTTATTGCACTTATAAAACCTGTTATAATTGTAATTATGACCATTCCAATGACAATCCAAAGTAAGGAAATTGGTCCAAAGAATATGGTTAAAAATATCCATAATAATACATACCACATTATAGATTCTGAAAGCATTATATACCCTCTTAAAAATCCAAAATGTTCTGTTTCAAAACCGGATATAATATCTTTACCAGTTGTAATTGAAAATGGCGAATATGGAGCTTTTGTAACAATTATCATAAAGAACATTACAGCAAGTAATGGAGCTTTATAAATTAAAGGTCCATGAGCTTGTTGATATACTATAATTGATACAATATCCATATTATGAGTTATAAGATATAGTAATGCAACTGAAGCAAATAATAAAAGTTCTGAAGATGCAGAAAATACTGCCCTTACACAACTTAACTTACCATAAGGTGAACCAGAAGATGAACCTGAATTGTGTTCTACAATTTTGTGAACAGCATAGATACCAAAAATAATCATTAAAGATCCTTTTAGTACTGGAGCTACAATTACACCAGTTACCCATATAGCACACAATATAACTGTAATTGCTATATAAAATGGTTTTGAAATTGTTTTAGGCCATGATGATTCTTTAAAGAAGAATTTTAAAGAATGTAATAAATATTGTATTATAGGAGGTCCTGGCCTTAACTGAACACGAGCCATAACTTTCCTATGTAAACCTAAAAGTAAGCTTCCAAATAGAAAAGCCACACATACATTTATTAGAATATCAGCCATTAAATTATACATAATTTACGAATACATAATTAAATTCAATTAGTCATATACTAATTAAATCTCTACATGGATTTAATATCCAATAAATGGTTCTTGTATTCTTTCCTCCTTTTCGTTTTTGGTAGGTTTTGCCATAGTAAGCAAACCAAATGAAAGGATAAAAAATGGTATAAATACTATTGCTATTGTAATAACTATCCATTCTGCTGGATTAAATATTAGAGCATATAATATAGCAACTGTTGATATGATAAGCAATATCAAACTTATGACTTTTAATTTATTCATTTTTTCACCTTCATGTACAAATAATAAGTAATACTTCAATTACTCTTATAATAACAAATAATGAACTTAAGTGGACAATCAATAAGAAAGGAGAACCTGGTGTCCTAAACATCTCTGCTTTAGATGCAAAGAATGGTGCTATACCTGATTCACCACATGCCCCTATAAACATTAAAATTGCACCAAATATCATCATTGCAGTTGGTTTAATAGATTGGATTACAAGTAAACTAACTGTTCCACATGCACCAAGAACAATTGCTGCACCACCGAATAATGGAAGGGAACACATCATAGCAATTAAACCATATTGGAAAACGGAATCTAGAACGTCAACTTGTTTAACAGAAGAGATAATACCAATATTCAAAATACCGATTAATGACATGAATAAAGTTAAGTTATATAAATCTCCTGTAATCATTGCTCCTGCTGTTGCTATACCACATACTATAGATAAAAATCTTCTAGCTTTAAATTCCTTTAAATCAACAGTTTTGGTTTTATCATCCAAAGTACCAAACTCTGCCTCAACTTGAGTCTCTGTTCGACCAATTGCAATAAGGAATGTAAATATTAGCATAGTTACAAACATGAACAAATGAAATGGATTTATATATAAAACAATATCTCCTAATGGAATCAATCCAAATAAATCTCCACCTAAACTTGCAATAGTCATAATTTTCCTCTGTTTTTATACAATGATAATTTAATTTTTCAAATTTTTTTGAATTTGCTTTATTTATTTTTTATTAATTAATTTAAATGGTCGATAAACCACCATATTAATTTTTTTATTTCAAGTGGTTAAAAACCATAATTTTAAATTTAACTGTTAATAATCACCTTTTTTTAATATTAATTTAATTTATTATTTAAATGATTAAATAAATATAATAATTATTATTATTTTTTATCATACTCCTCCCTCATAAGAATTCCAATTATTCCCATCTTTGTAGCAACTTTTAACAGGAGTCCTCCTGCTGCAAGGAATAATGATAACAACCAATATTGAGGCATAATGAAAAATATACAAAATGCAATTATCCACATACACCAACCAATTCCAGATATTCCACTAATACCTTCAATTTCAACAATAGGCAATCCTCTAGCTTTTTTAGATAAAATATATACCAATATTCCTCCACCTGCAATAGCACCACCAGTAAAACCGGTTAAAAATACACCATAAGCAAGTAAAATTAAAGCTAAAAAGTTAGGTGCAGTGGTCAATATCTCCATATCATAATTCATAGCTATCGGAGCTAAAGATCTGTTAATATCTTCGGATTGTATTTTTCTCATTTCACGAGATATTAAAATTTCACTAATTGCAAGGATTTCTGCAAGTTCTACAACAAGACCTGGAAGTATAAATGATTCTGCAAGGTCTGTACCTACACTTGCAACAACAATTATCATAGCAAATCCTACAATATCAGTTAAGATAAGTATATGAATATCCCTTTTTTGCATCGCAATAGCCATAAGTGAAAAGAAACCAATTATAAGCCCAGTATATACTGCTGGTAAATACATATTAACAATTTCAAGAGGGACATATGAAGGAACTAATACCATTATCTCTCCCTCCGCATTTGTTTTCTTTTAGCTTTTTGGTTACTTTTTGATACTTCCTGAGCTACCCTATCAGATTCGGAAATTGCAATTTTAACATCTTTGTGAATATTTTCCAAATCATTTTTTCTATTCATAGTATAATTAATAGATAGCCATGAAGCAATAATAAATGCCATCATGAGTATTGTAGATTCTAAAACCGTATCAAAACCTCTTGTATAGTATAAAATCTCATCTATTAATCCACCAGGTGAGGAATATATACTCGTTCCAAAGTATGGTGATATACTCATTACAAACTGAGCCAGAGGAGATACATAAGAATTAATCCAACCTAATTTAGGTTCATATTGAGGGTATTGTGAATCTGTAATACCTGGAGTTGTTAAGACTTCTCCTCCACGATCATAAGGAGCCATAGAAAGATTTTGTTCAACTTGAACTTGAGGTTCTACTCTTGGATAAATCTGATCTGGATTTAGAGCCATGGGAACTAAAAACCCTACAATTAAAAATAATCCAAGAATTAGTGCAAACAATCTTGGAATTCTCTTTGGAGTTGCTAACTTATTGAATAAATCACCGATTCTCATAAGAAGCACCTCCCCAATCAAGCATCATTATACATCAGCCCCCATTTCTTCTAAACGTGAAATTGCTCTAAATAAAATTAATGTACATATAACTGATGTAGCAATCATTGTTAAAAGAGCTAATGTATGGTTAAAACATAATAATATTAATGAAACACCAATTGAAGCAACTTCAGTATTTAAAGTCCTAACTACAGGGTCTTTTACACCTGGTCCCCAACAAGTTCCAAGAGCACCGATAATTGTTAGAATAATCCCTGCATATAACCATATAAAAACATCAAACATTAGGACCACCTTCATTTTGGCGTTTTCTTATCTCATTAATTTTTAAAACTGACATTAAGAAAATAATAGTTGATATAGGGCCTAAAATAGCTATAGCAAAAGCTACATCCAAATATTTAAATGAAACTACGGCAAGTAAAAAACCAGCATCTACAATACTAAATAAAATAACTTTATCCAAAGGTTTCTTTACAAGTATCATACCTAAAGAACCGATAATCATCAAAGCAATTGATATTGTAGTAATGTTAAAAAATCCTAGAAAATCCATAGTTATTCTCCATCCAAGACAATTTCATTATCTAATTTATTTAATGTATATGCAATAGCATTAGCACTGATTGTAGATGTTACAAAGAATACTGCTGCAACTATAAGAGCAAATGGAGTATTAATATATAATGCAATTATAGCAGATACTGAAAAACCAATGACATTTATATATAATAGTTTTTCAGCCCTATTTTGAGTTATGACTGCTCTTAAAGCCATAAGGATAGTGATAACACCCAAAATTTCCATATACATTTTATCGCCCCATATTATAAAATATGTAAATTTTTTTCATAAGTTTAATTTTTTTATTCAATAAAGTGGAATTAATTTTTCGTATAATTAATTTAATCAAATTATTTATTCAAGTTTAGTGGATCTGTTAAATTTTGCTGCAATAAATCCTAATAATCTTGTACTATATGGATGATAAATACCCTGAATAGTAAATATTGCAATTACCATACCTACAACAAACATTTCAGGAGTAAATCCTAAAAAGCTGGTACAAATATATAATATTACAGTCATGGTTAAAGCACCACATGTACCTGCATATCCTGGATCTGCACATAATCTATTTCCAATATAAACAAGAAATCCTGCAAGAATTCCTCCATTAATACCTAAAACTAAAAACCCAATACTACTGAGCAAGGTTCCAGCTGATGCATCAGGTGAACATAAAATATTTCCCTGGAAAAAGCCTCCGGATAAATCTCCTCCCCTATCTTTAATAGAGCGAGCTACATTTTCTGCACCTTTTACCCCAGGTTCTTCTGGAAGTGAAAAATAAGTATCAACAATTACGAAATTAAGCCATGAAATAATTGCTGCAAGTATAACTCCAATAATTTCATTCATCACTATCACCCTTTAGATTTGGTGAATCTGGAAATACATAGTCAAAGAAGTATTTAACAAAAACAGCAGCAAAAATACCCATGATTATTCCAAGTAATTTTCCATCATACAAATAATAAAAATTTATTGAAAAACAGAATGCTAAAAGACCCATAGCTATAATAGTAGTAGGAAATATAGCACTTTTAGTCCAAGAAAACCGTCTAGGTTTTTCAGGAAGTAATGGCAATCTTAAAGCCAAAGCTACAACTATAGAAACAATTATTGTTATTAGATAATTTATTAATAATAATGTTCCACTAATTGAATAAATCATAATAATAATTTATTAGTAAAATAATATAAAACTTTTGTCTTTAATTTTACAAATGAAAATCAATAAAAATAATTGTTTAAAAATATTTTAATCTTAAAAATAATTATTATAAAGTGAAAATTAATAAAAATAAAACTTTTAATTATTAAAAAAAATGAGTCTGTAAAATTTTATAGGCTTATTTCAAATTTTATTTTTTTACAGTTGAAA